>JADEXJ010000196.1 GCA_015207195.1 Pleurocapsales cyanobacterium LEGE 10410 | reverse complement strand
ATTATCGACGAGCATTACAAATCAAACCAGATGTCGAGCTATATCTAAAATTGGGCAATTGTCTGGCTCAACAAAATCGTTTAGATGCAGCTATTGCCGTCTATCGTCTTGGCTTAAAGATCAAAGCAGACCACCCTCAGATTTGTTTTCAATTAGGCAAAGTTTTAGAACATAGCCATGAACCAGCAAAGGCAATTGACTACTACGAGACTGTACTCAATCAACAGATAGAAAACTTACCCCATTGGAAAAATTTACCAGATCCGTTTCTCGACGAAGACAATTTATCTTCATTACCTTCAAAAGTTTATCACTACACTCAAGACTGGGTTCGAGATTGTCAATTATCAAACTTCAATTACGTTCAGCTATTGTGGTCAGAGCAACAGGCTTTCGTAGCTAATAATAGAACGAGGCAACCAGAGGCGATTAAGATTAACCTTCCTGGTAAAACATCTTATCCAGATTGTGGGGGAGTCAATTGTCACAAGTGTATGACCAAGCTGGTCGAGCATTTTCAGCCAGTACAAATTGCTCAAAACGCCTATAAATGTTCTGAGGAACAAGCCCCCACCATACAGACAAAATCACCTTTTGTAGTTACTATTCCCCATGGCAGAACTTGGATCGCACCACAAAAAAATTCTTGGATTATTTGTGATGCGCTGGCGGTAATTACTCCAGATAATTATCTGCTTGGAGATCTCTCACGAAACTATCCCTGGTTTTTGCCTAACTGTCCCTATCAAGAGCGAGCCGAACACAGTATTTTTCAGCAAGATATTCCTCCAGTTGAAAAAATCGAGGGAAAAGTTGCCTTACTATCTGGTTTAGCTGGTCATGTCTACTATCATTGGATGTTTGATATTTTGCCACGGATCGAGTTGCTTCGACGCAGCGAAATTAATCTTCAAGAAATTGATTGGTTTGTAGTTAATAGTCTGAGTAAATCCTATCAGCAAGAAACACTTAAATTACTAGATATACCCCTGGATAAAATCTTAGAAAGCGATCGCCATAGTCATATTCAGGCACAAGAATTAGTTGTTCCTTCTTTTCCTGGATATTTAGACTGGGTAGAGCCTAGTACGATTAAGTTTCTCCGCCAAGCTTTTTTACCCTTGATTAGTTTAGACAAGACTAATACGAAGCAGAGAATTTATGTTAGTAGAGCCAAAGCCAAAAATCGGCAGTTGGTTAATGAAACGCAAGTTAGTGACCTACTAAACAACCTGGGGTTTCAAACTGTTTTTCTTGAAGAAATGTCGGTCTTAGAACAGGTGGCAACCTTTGCCAATGCTGAAATTATCGTTGCACCTCATGGTTCTGGACTGACTAATTTAGTTTTTTGTTCTCCTCAGACCAAAGTTATCGAACTTTTTTCGCCTAATTATGTAAGAACCGATTATTGGATGATTAGTCAATATCTACAGTTACAACACTACTATCTGGTTGGACAAAGCTTTAACTGTTTGTCCTTACGCAACTTAATGTATCAAAATGCTCTCACAGAAGATATTCTGGTTAATATCGATTCTCTCAGGCTAACTTTGCAATATTTCAGTTAGGAAAATTTTTAAGCTTTAGATTGAGGCAGCAAACCAAGTTTAAGTTTATATGTAATTATTATTGCTGAGCAAGCCATTATTTCCCTCTACTGTCTCTTGGCAATAGAGTGTTTGACAAGTAACAATACAAACTAAAAAAATCATATTTTAGCCGTGGACTCTAGCTATTTAGCAAACGCGATCGCCGAGTGCGAACAGGCAATTACAACAAAATTAAATAACCCAGAAGATTGGCAGGCTGCCTTCAGAACTTTAGGCAATCTACTTCAGGGAATGGGTGAGTTTGAACGAGCTATTGTTTGGCATTCTTTGGCATTAGAAAGCAAGCTCAATTTGGCGGAAGTATATTTTCAACTAGGAGAACTGCACATCCTAGAGAAAAATTGGTCAGCAGCCTTAGCCTCTATGGAAAATGCTTCAGAATATTTGCCGAATTCCGATCGCATTTATGCAGCTTTAGCCCAAATCAATGGTCAATTGCAGCGTAAAGATGCGGAAACAGATTATTGGTATCGGGCAACGCAAATCAATCCCAATTTACTCAACGCTCAGGGCTACTACAAGTTAGCTAAAGCCCTAGGAAAAAGAGGTAAAATTACTGAGGCGATAGCTTGTTACGAACTCGCTACGGCAGATGGCAAAGGAGTAGTTGCTGCTTTCTTTGAGCTAGGCGAAATTTATTTACGGCAAGGCAAGCTAGATTTAGCCCAGGCAGTTTATCAAAAGATTCTGGCTGCTGAACCGACAGAAGCTAGAGCGCGGTACAAGCTAGGTAATATTTATCTCCAGAAACGTTCTTTCGACCAGGCAATTGACTGTTTTCGGCTTTCAATCAAACACGATCCAGATTTTCCTTGGTCTTATCGCGATCTGGTCAAAACTTTTTTACTTTTACAAAGGTGGGACGAGGCGATATCTACCTGCTATGCCATCCTTAACCTAGTAGGAGAATACCCCTGGGTTTATATTCACCTGGGCAATGCTTTACGGGAGAGAGGAAGACTAGCCGAAGCAGCAGCAAATTTTCAAAAAGCCTGCGAACATCGTGGCTGGCAGCAATGCGTAACCAAGGACTACTTTTTTACTATAGATGTTTTTAGTCACCGTATATCGAGTTGGACAGAATATTTAAGACCCTTGATGGCAGCAACAGTAAATGCTTTAGAAGTGGGATGCTATCAAGGAATGTCCTGCTGTTGGATGCTCGACCAACTTTTAACCCCCGAACATAGCAGGCTAACCTGTATCGACAACAACTTCGAGCGTCTACTGCAAGAGAACGTAGCTAAAACTGGCTCAAAGACCAAAGTAACCTTCTTAGAAGGGAATTCCCATCAACTGATGGCAAACTTAACTCCCAATAGTTTTGACCTGATTAGTCTTCAAGATCGCTGTAGACTGACCGAACATACAGAACAGAATGCGATGTTTGCCTGGAAGCTTCTCAAACCAGGAGGATTTATTGTGTTTAGCTATTATGGCTGGCGCAATCCTAATGATGCTAGGCAAAATCCGCGAGCAGGAATTGACCAATTTCTCGACTCAGTTAAGGGACAGTGGCAACCAGTCCATTTTTCTCCTCCAGCATTTCAACTAATTATTCGCAAACTCTAGTAGTGAGTAGGTAATAGCGTAACTCAAAGCCACGCCAGCTTAAAGCTTAAAATCAAGGGTAAAATTAAATGCAAGATTCTCGATCCCAATTGGATTCAGTTCAGATCGAACAGGCGATCGCTCAATATCTTCAGCAAATAGCCACTAGTCCCCAGGCAGCAGAAGTTTATCTGGATTTGGGTAATTTATATGTTCGACAGGAACAATGGCAACAGGCAGCAGAGAGTTATCGACAGGCAATTGCCCTCAAACCCGATTGTGCTTCGGCACATCGTCATTTAGCAGAAGTTCATCATCAACAGGGCAACCACGGTCAAGCTGCTAATCATTTGTTTAAGGCGTTTAGACTACAGCCTGATGCTGCTACTGCCAAACAGCATTATGAACTAGGTCAAACCCTCCAAAGTCAAGACAAACCTGCTAGAGCGATCGCCTGTTATCGGGCAGCAATCGAAGCTCAAACTGATTTTTGGGACGCATATCATACTTTGAGTGGGTTACTTACCAAACAAGGAAAAGACGAGCGGGCGATCGAAGTCTATCGTCAAGGGGTCAGACAAAATCCCCAAAATTCCGACTATTACTTTGCTTTAGCATCTGCCTTGGCAGCCAGAAAAAAATGGGTTCGAGCCTGCAATAATTATCGCCAAGCAGCGGAGTTGAAACCATCGGCGAAGATTTATTATCACTGGGGTTTAGCATTAGATGAGCTTCAGGAATACGAACAGTCTCAGTCGTGCTTCCAACAGGCAGCGGAGTTGGAACCCTCGGCGAAGATTTATTATCACTGGGGTTTAGCGTTAAATGAGCTTCAGGAATATCAACGGGCGCGGGAGTGCTTTCAGCAGGCGATCGCTCTAGAAGATCATCCACCAGCTTACTATCAGCTAGGGTTACTATGGCAGGCTCAACAGCAATGGCAACAGGCGATCGCAGCATATACTAAGGTTGTCAGCCTCGATTCTCAGTTTGCACCAGCTTTGATCGACTTGGGACTAGTCTATCGAAACCTCAAGCAATATGACTTGGCTATTGCCTGCTATCGTCAGGCGATCGAGCATCTTGCTGAATCAGCCTTGGCAGAAGCTTTTACTGGATATCAACAAACTTTAGAGCAGCATCCCCAACCAACGGCAGCTTTATATTATCAACTGGCTAAACTGCTGAGGGCAAAAAGCCTTTTTCCAGAGGCGATCGCAGCTTATTGTAAATCAATTGAGTTAGATCCCAACTTTAAAAATGCTTATATCGATCTGCAATATACTCCCGTAGGCAAACAAACCACAAGGCTGATTGAATTTTATCGTCAGATAGTAACCAAACATCCTGAAATAACTATTGCTTGGGGTAACTTGGGCGATGCACTGACTCAACAAGAGCGAATTTCTGAAGCGATCGACTGTTACCGCACCTGTAGCTATCAAAAAGCAATTCAAACCTACCCAGAATTAGCTAAATTAGAATGGCAAGAACAAAAGAAATCTGGACCAGATTTTATTATTGCAGGGGCATCAAAAAGTGGCACATCCTCAATCTATTACTATTTGAGCCGTCATCCACAAATTTTACTTTCCCATAAAAAAGAAATAGACTTTTACTGGAAGAACTTCGACCGCGGTATTGATTGGTATCTAGCACACTTTCCCAGTATTAGCGATCGCCCAGATTTTTTGACAGGAGAAGCCACGCCCAATTATTTACGCTTTCCCCAGATAGCCCAAAGAATTAAGGATACTTTTCCCCAGACAAAAATCATTATTTTGTTGAGAAATCCTGTAGATCGAGCAATCTCCTGGCATTACCACAAGCTAAATACGGGTTTAACCAAAGTCGCTCTAGAAACGGCGATCGCCACAGAAATAGAAAGACTAGCTACTGTTAGCGAGACAGAGATTATCAACACGGGTTTTTACGATCCAGATAATATTATAAGTAGTCTCTATATTTACAAGATTAAAGCCTGGATTGAATTTTTAGGTCGTGAACAATTTTTAATCTTAAAAAGCGAAGAATTTTATGCTCGTCCCCTCGAAGTAATGGCAGAGGTATTTAATTTTTTGGGTTTGTCAAACTGTACTCTAGACAACTATCCTAAAGTTAATGCTGGCTCTTATAACCGCGTAGCTCCCAATATTAGAAAGACTCTGTCTGAATATTTTGCTCCCTACAATCGACAACTGGAAGAATATTTGGGAATGCAGTTTGATTGGGAGTAATGGTTTAGAAGAAGAGTTATCGCCGTACAAAGTTACGTGAGAGACAGATTAGTTATTTACTTGGAAGTAGGAAGTAGGTATCGGCGACCAACTACTAACAAAATCACTCAACAGTTGACTTCATAGTTAAAACTTCTCTGGCAATTCTAATCTTAGCCTTTAAAGAAGATGGTTCGGGACGACCATGCCCGTCTACGCCATAATAGCTGTCAAAAACTGATTGATTATCTATTCCTTTTTGAGTAAATCTTGTTATGTATTGCTGATAAAATTCAAAATTTCTTTGATATAAATTATCATTAACGTTTGCCAAGATATAAATATTGGGAACGCTATTTAGTTTCTGCTTAAATCTACGAACAAAAGAAATTTGCGCTCCAAAATGCTTGAGTAATTCTTGAGGATGGCTAATACCAAAAAAAGACTCCATCAACTGCTTTCTATGCTGTAAAAAAATCTGACTATTTACGGCAAGTACATTAGTTTTTTGTTTGAAGTAGGTACTGCTGAGTAGTGCGCCAAACGTTCCCGCTGAAGAACCAAACAGTAAAGTGTTGCTAGGACTTATGTGGGATAAACTACAAATATTTTCTAAGCACTCGGCAATTAGTTTGGTAAAGTTAAATTGGGCTGAACCTACATAGTAACTAGAGGTAAAACCTGGAGTAAAATGTCCAGGATCGCTAACGCTAATCACAGATATATTATCTGGATTAAATGCAGATATACAGCCCTCAAAACTAATTTTTTCTTGATTTAAATGATAGTGTTCTGGAGATAAATCTTTATATTTTGGATGTGCGCTTTGAAAATAAATATTCAGTTGTCGAGAATTTTCTTTAAGATAACAAAAAATATAAACATAAGGAATGCCATATAGTTTCTGTCGTGCAGGATAATATATTTTGTAAATTACGGGTTCGCCCACAAATAATTTTGGCTGAATTTCATTATCAGTAGGGAGTAATTCAACTTCTCTAAATATGTTGGGAATATAGCCAAAAATTTGCCGATTGTATTCACTGGGAATTACTTCCAAAGCATAGGTAATTAATTTGGCAATATGAGAAAATTGTTCCTGCCGTTGATAATTTTCTAAGTAGAGCTTAATCTTTTTGGCTAAAGCGATCGCATCTGTATTCATAATTTCCCATAAACTACACGAAAAATCTACTTTTTATCGTTTGTCTCTTTCCCAGTCATGATAGATTCATCAGCGCGTAGCCTCAAGCTAAATACAACAAACCTGTGGTTGATAATACTTGACCAATAGTCGAAGAGTATTTATGGTGGAAGCCTCCATCAATCTTTAGTTAACCATGTCAGACAGAAACAACCATCTACCAAAAAAATTGATTCAAGGCAAAACTAACGGATCTCAAGAAGCCAGAGTACCAGTAATAGGTGGACAAGGTCAGATAGGTACGAACTGGAAAGATATTAATTGGACTCCCACCAAGCTAGCTATAGTTTTACCCGTCTTGATTGTTCCTTTCTTAATCGGCGTTATTAGTGCGGTCAAAGCAGGAAATTTAGTGATTACGGCACTTTTTGTTGGTTTGGTAGTTTTCGTCGGACTGATGTACTGGCTGCTGCGTTATTTAGACAAGAATGATTTTTAGGTAGTTGTGGCTGGTTTTGGCTAGCTTTAAATCGAGCTTGTCGCTCAAACTACTTTGGCGATGATTGTTCGGTGTCTGGGACTATTTACCGTAATGCTTGAAATCTCAAAACCTGCTGCGGTAAATACTCGCTCTATATTCAAAGTAAAATATTGGTCTAAATAGGGTTCGGTGCTTTTAAGTAAAGTTAAAACGTAGGGAGGCATTTTGAGAAATGCTTCTGATTGAGGGTTCATGTCCATAATAGTCAAATAACCCCCAGGAGATAAAAGTCGATGAGCTTCGCTAATAATTGCCTCAGCAGCAGTTGTCGGAAGTTCGTGAAACACCAGGCAGGCAGAAATCAGATCGAAGCTATTATCGGGTAAGCCTGTAGACTCCGCAGCAGCTTGAACCCAATTAATTTGGTGTTTGCTTTGTCGTCCTCGATATTGAGCCACTGCCAAAAAATAGGGAGAAAGATCGATCCCTGTAACTTTTGCCTGAGGATAGACATCTTGTAAAGCCAGGGTACTCATCCCCACTCCACAACCTAAATCTAAGATAGTTTTAGGGATAATAGCTAACTGCTGCTGCATTACTTGATGATAGCTTTGACGCAGCAGCAAATCGCCATCAACATCACCCTTAGACCAAATTTTGGCATGGACGGCAAGAGAAGCAGATTCAACCTCCCATGCAGCCTTCCAGCTTAAGTTGCCTGCTTCATAAGCGTGAAAGGAAGTGGTGTAATAGCTAGGATACTGAAGATCTTTGTTTTCTACCGTGGCTAATTCTAGATCCCAAGAGCGATCGCTTAATTGTTTGACGTTTTCTCGCCAGGGTACGCTAATTTTTTCAGCACGCTCGATCATCATATTACGTGCGCGGTTTTTGGCAAAGTCGGCTAGGGGTTTTATTGCCAAGACTCTGTTTACTAGCTGGGAAGCAAAGTTGATTTGTGGTCGAGATGCAGTAGCAGTCATTAAACCGAAATTAGTGTCAGGTTATCAAATTGTTCTTATTGTAGAGTATCGGCTTGATTAGAATAGAAGATAGTTATAATTTTTAGGCGATCGCTCTAACTAAATGCCCGCATTTATAAAGCTAGGATAAATCGTACGATTACTTAAATAAGATTATGTAAATAAATCAAAATTTGCTAAAGGCTATGAAATAATAATCATAGAGACTAGATATTCATCATTATTTACCAATTTCTTGGGGTGCGCTTATATTCGGCGCACTTTTTTTTGCCTATTTTATTATGTTAGCTTGGCGCGATTGGCTCAGAAGATCGGGCTACAGCAGCATGGTCTGGTGTAAACTGAGGACTACTATACACTACCCAAGTTAGATTTGAAGAATCGTTCCAACTACTGGCAGCTAATTCCTTATATTCGTCCTCAAAGTCAAACTATAATTTGGGCTTTGATTTGCACGATTATATTTACTGTTTTTTGGCCGATCAAAGCCTGGTTAGCAGGAGAAATAACACAATATATCGGTCAGGGAGATCCTGCTAATATTGCTCGGTTGGCAGGATTGGCAGCAGCTATTTTTTTGTTGCAGGGCATTGCTCAGTATGGACAAGATTCTTTGATGGCAAAAGCTGCACTGTCTATTGCGTTCGATCTACGCAAGGTTATTTATAGTCATCTGCAAAAGCTAAATTTAAATTATTTTGAAGCAGCCAAAACGGGCGATCTTACCTATCGCTTAACCGAAGATGTCGATCGCATCGGGGAAGTAGTTAACCAGTTTTTTCATGATTTTATCCCCTGTATTTTACAGTTAGTTGTGGTGTTGGGCTATATGCTCTGGCTTAACTGGCAATTAACTATTGCTACTTTGATTTTAGCTCCTCTAATGGCAATAATTATTGGCGCATTTGGCGAAAGATTATTGCAGTATTCACGGCGCAGTCAGAACCGTATTTCTAATTTATCTGCTTTGTTAACCGAAGTATTGGGTGGTATTCGGTTAGTTCAGGCTTTTGCAGCCGAAAGTTATGAATTAGAGCGTTTTAGCTATGAGGCGCGAGCCAATCTTCAGGCAAAATATTTAGCCGAAAAAGCCAAGGCGATTCAATTTGTCGTAGTAGGTTTTTTACTGGGAATGAGCGTAGTGTTTATTTTCTTTTTGGGAGGATGGCAAATTTCACAGGGTAATATTACAGGAAAGGATTTTGTTAGCTATCTTGCGGGGGTTGCCTTATTGATCGACCCGATCAGTCATATTACTAGTAATTATAATAGCTTTAAAGAAGGGCAGGCTTCTGTAGATAAAGTTTTTGAATTATTAGCGGTTCAGCCGACAGTAATCGAACAAGATAAAGCGATTCCGCTACAGTCAGTTATTGGCAAAGTTGAATACAAAGCTGTTAGCTTTAGCTATCAAAAAGGCAGTCCCGTAATTAATAATTTGAGCTTGCTAGCCTATCCAGGAGAAACTATTGCTTTGGTAGGAGCTTCTGGCGCGGGTAAATCTACCTTAGTTAATTTGCTACCTCGTTTTTACGATCTCGAACGCGGAGAAATATTAATTGATGGAGTCAATATTAAACAAGTTACCCTAAAAAGTTTGCGACAGCAAATAGGTATTGTCCCTCAAGAAAATACTTTATTTTCTGGTACGATTGCTCAAAATATTGCCTTTGGCAAGAATAATTTTCAACTCAAAGATCTCGAATATGCTGCTAAAATTGCCAACGCTCATCAGTTTATTAGCGAACTAGCCCAAGGCTACAGTACCTATGTAGGAGAAAGAGGAGTTAATTTATCTGGAGGACAAAGACAAAGAATTGCGATCGCACGCGCTATTTTGCTTAATCCTCGCATCTTGATTTTAGATGAAGCAACCTCTGCCTTAGACTCAGAATCCGAAGCATTAGTGCAAGAAGCTCTAGAAAGAATTATGCGCGATCGCACAGTGTTTATTATAGCTCATCGGTTGGCTACAGTACGGCGAGCAGATCGTATTTTAGTATTAGAAAAAGGACAAATAATTGAGATAGGAAGTCATCAAAAGTTGCTAGATAAAAATGGCATTTATGCTAGTTATTATAGCCAGCAATTTCAAACAAGCTAGACTTTAAGTAGCTAGGCGGAATTAAATATAAAACGCTCTAAGTGATAATTACCCCTTTCACTTCGGTTTTCCATTCCTTGTATTACCGTCATTGCTAAATCATACTCATTGTCAAACATTTGCCCCGCAAT
>JADEXJ010000195.1 GCA_015207195.1 Pleurocapsales cyanobacterium LEGE 10410 | reverse complement strand
CTTCTAGAGGTACGGTAAACCAAAAAGTTGCCCCCTCATCAGGAGTACTTTCGACATCAATTTCACCACCCATCAGTTCAACAATACGGCGACAAATAGTTAATCCCAGACCCGTCCCCCCATATTGACGAGTGGTGGAATTATCCCCTTGGGTAAAAGCCTGAAACAGTTTTGCCTGTTGTTGTTTGGGAATACCGATTCCCGTATCTTCGACGACGAAACGAACCACAAGGCGATCGCCCGTTCGGTCGTGCGGTGCGATAGTTATTTTTACTCGTCCTTGGGAAGTAAATTTGAGGGCATTGCTGACTAAATTACTCAAAACTTGGTGCAAGCGAAAATCATCGCCAATTAAATATGGTGGAAGGTCGTCGGCTAGCTCTAAAATCAACTCTAAACCTTTTGCTTGGGCTTGAGTACTAAAAGAAT
This sequence comes from Pleurocapsales cyanobacterium LEGE 10410, assembly GCA_015207195.1. Taxonomy (GTDB): domain Bacteria; phylum Cyanobacteriota; class Cyanobacteriia; order Cyanobacteriales; family Xenococcaceae; genus Waterburya. The sequence continues at coordinate 9,803 of JADEXJ010000195.1, read as the reverse complement.
CGAGCGAACTTTGCCCCAGGATGGCTATGGAAAATAGTTGGGAATTTAGCTTTAGTTCTCTAGCTTCAATTTTAGACAGGTCGAGAATGTCATCAATCAAAGATAACAATCTCTTGCCGTTAGATTTGAGCGTGGTCAATAGATTCTGCTGTTCTGCGTCGAGTTCGGTATAGTCGAGTAGTTGAGCGACTGACAAGATCGCATTCATTGGAGTACGAATTTCGTGACTCATGTTCGCCAGAAAATCGCTTTTGGCTTGGTTAGCCGAGTCAGCAGCCTGTGCCACGGCGATCGCTTCTTCTAAGGCGCGGTTTTGACGCACGAGTTCCGCCTCAATTTGCTTGCGTTCGGTAATATCCATCACCGTGCCATAAAGCTTAATTATTCGTTCTCGCTCATCGCAAGCAGCCCGACCGATGCTGTTGAGATAGCGTACTTCTCCGTTAGGACAATTGTAGCGCAGGTCTAAATTAAAGGGAGTAGATGAATTCAGCAACCGTTCAAAGGCATCTCTGACCCTCTCTCGATCTTTTGGGGGATGAAATTCAATCAGTTCGTCGAAGGTAGGAACTGGCTGTTGGGGGTCCATGTCATAAATACTATAGAGTTCCTGCGACCAAATAGCCCTAGCCGAAGCAATCTCGAATGGTTCGTTGTCGATATTTATTTCCCAATTACCAATATGAGCTAGCCGTTGCGCTTCTAGTAGTTTGGTTTCGCTCTCTTTTAGCTTGGCTTCTGCCTCAATGCGCTCGGTAATTTCCACCACCACAGTACCTACACCGCGATCGCCGTTGAGTAAATCGACGGGATAATAGCTAGCACTCCAGTAACGTTTGATATTGGGATTGGCAGGGGTAGTACCGCTAATCTCGACATTGCAAGCAGGCTGTCCCGTGGCGATAACTTGGCGTAGCACTGGCTCGATGGAGTCTGCTAAATCGGGAACAACTTCTCTGGCAGTTTTACCAAAATGTTCTTCTACCGCTATACCGTTAATCTCAGCTAACGCCTGGTTGATCCGTAAATATTTTAATTCCGAATCGTGTAAACTCAAACCAGCTGGACTAGTAGCATATAAATTTTCTAACAAAGAATTGGCTCGGCGGAGTTCTGCTTGAATGTTTTTTAGTTCGTCAATTTTAATAAAGGTAACTACTACCCCGTCCTGTTTGCCGTCTTCTCGCAGATATAAATTGGCTCGCATCAATAGCTGCGCGCCTGTTTGAGCAATACTAACTTCTTGCTCTAGAGGCTCTTGGCGATCAATCACCTGCCGTAAAACGTTGGGTAGGTCGGAAACTGCCAAATTGTTAGTAATGTCCGCTAGGGGGCGACCAACATCTTTTGGTTTGATGTTAATTGCTTCGCAAGCTGCGGGGGTAAACTTACGAATATTAAGCTGGGAATCGAGAAATACAACCCCAATATTCGTACTGCGAAGTAAATTGTCGATATCGTTGTTTAACTGAGTTAATTCGAGAATTTTACTCTGGTTTTCGGCGTTGACCGTGTACAGCTCCTCATTAACCGACTGTAGCTCTTCATTGATGCTTTGTAGCTCCTCATTAGAAGCAAGTAGTTCTTCGTTAGTAGCCTGCTGTTCTTCGTTGGTGGTTTCTAATTCTTCAATCGTTACCTGCAAGTTTTCGCGAGTTTGCTGTAGTTCGTACTCCAACTCCGTAATGCGTTGGGCTGCTTCTTCCTTGAGATCGAAGCGCATTGTCGTCATCGGTGAAGTGTTAGGAACTTCTACCTCCAAAACAACAATTAAATAATCTTCCAACAGAGTATTGCTGATTTTTGTGCCAACTCGCAAGCTGACGTTTAACTCTGCTCCCTGACGGTTGACTTTGATTCCCGTATATAGAACGGGTTCGCCGTCGCGTCTGGCACGATGAAGGGCGGTAGATAGAGGCAGTTGGAGGTCGGAATTGACAATTTCGGTTATTTCTAGCACTGCTTCCCCCAGGGGAAACTCTAGTAAGTTAGCAGCATTATAAAATACTCGCACTAGAGAATTATCGCGATTTACCAACAGACAGGTAATCTGTCGCTCGTTCAGACAATATTTGAATACCTCTTTTAGCAGAAGATCGGTCGAGCGAGCGCCCTTACTCTTGATACGAGTCGCTATGGGTAACTGTGGTACTACAGTTTTATGAGCAATCTGACCTATAGATAGAGCAATATCCCTCCGCTTGCGAAACACCTTCCATTTACCCTGTAAGGTAGAAAATTCTTCGGCTAAACCCCCCAAAGTTTCCGAGCTGCCCAAAAATAAGATCCCTTGGGGGGCTAGAGCAAAATGAAGTAACCGCAGTACCTGTTGTTGAAGCTGGGGCTGCATATAAATCAGCACGTTACGACAGCTTACTAGGTTCATGCGAGAAAAACCCGCATTTTTGGTGAGGTCGTGGGGCGCGACGATGAGCATTTCCCGTAAAAAACGCTTAACCTGAAAGTTCTTGCCCGTAAAGGTAAAATACTTTTTTAATTGTTCGGAAGTAAAATCGTTGCTGATGCTTTCGGGATAAACCCCTTTAGCAGCTACTTCCAAAGCGTCGCTGTCGAGATCGGTAGCAAAAATTTTTACCTGGATCGATTTATTGGTCTTGGCGATCACTTCATTGACTAAAATTGCCATCGAATAGGCTTCTTCTCCAGTGGCACAGGCACAAACCCAGATTCTTAGCGGTTCTTCAGGCTGTAGCTGTTGGATTAATTTAGGCAATACCTCAGATTCTAAATATTCCCAGGCGGGTGCATCGCGGAAAAACTGAGTGACGCTAATCAATAAGTCTCGGCGTAATAATTTTTGTTCTACTTCAGAATTTTCTAGTAGACCAATATATTCTTTGAGGTTTTCGCAGTGGGTGAGAGCGCAGCGATGGTGGATGCGACGGGATAAGGTGCTAATTTTGTAGTGAGAAAAATCAATTTCTTCCCGTTGAGCCAAAATGTTTAAAATGGTCTGTAGCTGTTCTGGAGCGATTAACACGGCTTCTTGTGCCGAAGAGTCGGGAAAATTATCAGAAAAACGAATTAGCTCGTATACGGTTTGGGCTAGTTCTTGAGGAGACAGGATTTCATCGACCAAACCTGAAGGAATAGCACTACTGGGCATACTATTAAACTGGGCGGTTTCTGGAGACTGCACCAAACCAATGCCACCAGCCCGACTAATCGCCTGTATGCCTTTTGTACCATCATTACCAGTTCCCGATAGCAAGATTGCAATTTTTTTTTCGCCCCATTCTGCTACCAAAGAACGCAAGAATTTATCGATCGGATAGTCAAAGGTATCTGGAGGCTCTAACAAGCACAGGCGATCGCTCTTGACAATTAGATGTTTTCCTGGTGGTAGAACATAAACCCGACTCGGTTCGATTTTTGTTTCGTCTTTAATAGAAGACACGGGCATAGTCGTTTTGCGCTGGAGAATCTCCGTCATCATACTTTTGAAGTCGGGAGAAAGGTGCTGTATCACTACAAATGCAGCATGAGGGCGATCGGGTAAATTGCTAAAAAATGACTCCAATGCTTGTAAACCCCCTGCAGATGAACCGATGGCGACTATAAAGAAATCATTGGGTTTTTGACTGGAGTTGGACATTTACTATTAATATTTACTGTTAATCGATTAAAAAATTGTCCTTAAGCCCTTGAGAATAATTTCTTGGCTGGGGAAAAGGCGATCTAGCTGATGGTAGATTAATCTGTTATTACCCCTACCTTATAAAACAAAATTACTTTAATTACTCTCTTCTAAATAAATTTTTAATTTCTTTGATCGAGGAGCAATTGCCGCAGGAAATCTTCTTGCCAAAGTTGTAATTTATCGGATTTTATATGTTTTTGGTGATTGGATCTATCTATCAAAAGAAACAATTTTAAACTATCGGCTGATATTTGCTTCAATTAAACAAAAAACACCTAAAATTAATCAAGAAAAAAGCGTATAGTTAATGGCGAGCGCACTATTTATTAGCTTTTAAAAGCAATTGAAAAATCATCACGTTATTACTATTGGTACTTCTGCTGGGGGAGTTCGAGCTTTAAAAATTTTAGTCAGCCAGTTGCCGAAGGACTTTCAAGGGTCGATATATATCGTGCAGCATCTTTCTAGTGAAGCACCAAGCAACTTAGCAAGGGTGTTAAAACTAGCAGGACAACTTCCCGTAAACTTTGCCGTAGATAGAGAACCGATTGAACCTGGACGAATTTATTTGGCACCGCCCGATTATCATCTGATCCTGAAACAGGGTTATGTCAGAGTAATCCGAGGACCTCGTGAGAACCGAATGCGCCCAGCGATCGATCCCCTGTTTCGTTCGGCTGCGGTGGCTTATCGCTCTTATGTTACGGGAGTTGTCTTAACAGGAATGTTAGATGACGGTACTGCGGGACTACAGGCGATTAAAGCCTGTGGGGGAATGGCGATTGTCCAAGAGCCAAACGATGCAGCCTATAGCAGTATGCCTCAAAGCGCGATCGCTAATGTAGAGGTAGACCGAATCGTTCTTTTAAAAGACATACCTAACCTTTTAATTGAGCGAGTACGGCAGACACCACCTCCAGTCAAAGAAGTTCCCGCAGATTTACTAATCGAAGTTCCTATCGCAGTCAATGCCATAACCGAACCCGATAGTATGGCGCAAATAGGCAAGCCCGTTGCTTATAGCTGTCCTAGCTGTGGAGGTCCGTTGTGGCAGATCGGCTCGCAGACAGCCTCCTCTAAGGGAAAGCCTAATAACCTCGGTCAATCAACTCTTCATTATCGCTGTCATGTAGGTCATGCTTTTACCAGCCGTACTTTGATTGAAGAACAAAGCGAAGCTACGGAAAAGGCACTTTGGGTTGCCCTGCGAACTTTAGAAGAACGAAGTCGGATGCTAAACGCCATGAGCGATCGCTATGCTCAAACAGGTGCTATATCTTTGGCGCAAACCCATGAACAGAGAGCTATTGAAGCTTCAGAACACGCCGTTCTTATTCGAGATTTACTTCGTGATCTCAAGGTTATTTCTGAGTTTCCTGAAGAGAAAACCAAACCAGAACCAGAAGCTTCTTAATTTTTTTGAGTCGTTTTATAGATTGCGTTATCCAAATCTACGGCAGTTAAATTTGCCTTGATTAAAATTCCTCTAACAGCTACCAGCCTGGTTTAAACTCAATTGGCTATCAGCAAGTTCTAACTGGGGTAAAAACTGACGGATCAATCCGATAGTGAGGGCGGGTAGTTCTAATTGCGGTGTAAAGCCCACATCATCTATTTGATACACTACCCTAATTGCCTGAGGATTCAGTTCGTGTAAACGATGCCCTACTTCTGGTCCCGTGTATTCTGATGCTTGACCCCAAATTAATGCTGTAGGCACGGTTAATTTACTAATATCTTGAGTTAGATCGAAACAAAGATCCCCTCGGACAAAGGAAAGTGCTGCATATTCCCCGTTGGGTTGCTGCGCCGATTGCAGATATGCTTCTACTAACTCAGGATAAACTCTGGCTTTTTTGGCAAACTGACGCTGTTCTAAAAAGCTGCGAATGCCAAAGCTAGTAGCAACTCCAGTATTGTAAAGTAAGCGATCAATTATTGGTGTACCAGCTAATTGGGTAAAGAAGTTTTCCTGATATTTGGTGCCAAACTCGTTTAACCCCGCTGCGGTAGTAAGAATTAGAGATTTGAATAATTCGGGACGAGCGATCGCCACACGAATAGTAAAGGCTGCTGTAAGTGCCGAGGCAATTACGGTAACGGGTTCGTTACAGGTGTTTTCGATGATTTTTTCGATGATTGTTACATAATCAGCTATTTGATAGTTACGTTCGGGATGCGCCGATCTACCCCACCCCAACATATCTGGTGCAATGATGCGATATTCAGCAGCAAAGGCAGGATATACTTTTGACCATTCATAAGCCGATGAACCGCCACCCAAACCATGCAGAAATACTAAGGTCTCTTTATTGCTCGCTTCTGTAACGTTCCAAGGGGAGCGATCGTTAGTATAGTATACTATGTAGCCTAAGTGTGTTTGAGTAGATTTCTGACTGAAACCAGAAGGGATATACATTAGATACTTAAAATATAGATTGATTTTTTATAGTTATTCGCTTTTAGGTTAAGCGATCGCTCTGGGCTTTTCATCATGCTAGAGAAAGACATGAGTGAGTAGCTGTAGTCTGGAGTATTTTGTGTTTAAAAAGCGTGGAGCTATTTAGCAGGTAGGAAGTAAAACAGAGAATGTTTAACTAATAAGCACTTTCGCTTCAAGTGAACCTATAGTCGTAACTAACTTCCCTTCTGCTGCTTCTACATCATAGTTTTGTGTCCATTCATGCCAAGTGCCTGACTGAGGAAAATGAGTAATCGTATAATCTGCTAAAAAATTATCGGAAAAATTTATGATAACTACTACGCGAGAACCTTCGTCATTCCAGCGGGTATATGCCAAAACTTTGCTCTCTTCGTCTTCATAGAAAAACTCGATATTGTTTGAACGTAGAGCATGATTTTCTTTTCTTAAAGCAATTAGACCTTGATAATGATGGAATAGCTCTTGGTTCAGTTCATTTTCTAGTAGCGACCAGTCGATTTTGATTTCTTCCTCTAGATTGTATTCGCCAAACTCATTACCCATCCACACCAAAGGTACTCCTATTGCCGTCATTAACAATACCGCACCTAACTTGGCTCTTTTGTAGGCTGACTCGCCAAAGATACCGCGATCGCCCAACTCGGCTAAAATATAATTGTGGTCGTGACAAGATATATAGTTGATTACGTTGGTTGTTCCCGTATAACCTTGTTGCCGACAGTCGATAACTTCTTTGAGTCCTTCTAGATTGAAATTGTCACTACAAATGTGTTTCAGAGCCTGTTGATAAAAGCTTTCGTGCCAACACGCATCCATCGGTTTGCCGTATCCTACCAGAGCGGGATTTTCGGGGATGTATTCGGCGGTATTAAAAAATGGCTTCATAGTCGTAGCTTTTCTGGCTTGTTCGGCGATCCAAGAGAGAAAGTCAAAGTTGCTGATTTGTTTAGAAGCATCGTAGCGAATGCCGTCGATATGATACTCTTCAATCCAGAACTTTACTACATCGCCAATAAACTGCCAGGCGGGTTTGAGATTTAAATGGTCGTCATAGTGTTCGTAGTCAAATTCAGGTCCCCAGTTGTATTCGGGATCGCTTGCCTCACGACGATACCAGTAATCATGGTCGATTTGAGTTAGGGGTGCTTCGGCATTGGAATGGTTGAAAATACAGTCCATCACTACGCGCATTCCCCGACCATGACATTCATCGATCAGATGTTTTAAATCTTCAGACGAACCATAACTCGACTCAACGGCAAAATAGTAACGCGGATTATATCCCCAGTTACTGTCCCCTGGATATTCTTGGATGGGCATTAATTCAACTGCATTAATCCCCAGTTCCTGTAAATAATCTAGTTTATCAACAACATCTTGAAACTTACCGCGTTTTTTACTGTCAGATTCGCCACCAGAAAACCCCCCAACAAATAGTTCGTAAATAACTAATTCCTCGTTACTAGGTAAAGGTATATTATCGTGTTGCCAAACATAGCGGTCGACAATCTTTTTCCCTTCTTTGATTTGGATTGCGCTGTTTTGACTGGCATCGTCGATGTTGGTCGCATAGGGATCGCTGACTTCTACCCATTCATTAGGTTCTAAAAACCAGGATTTAGACTGAACGCGAAACTTATACTGATAAATTCCATCTTCTAATTCGACTGTAGTGCGAAAATAACCTTGATCGTCTTTCTGCATTGAAATTTCTGACCATTCAGAAAAAGAACCTTTTAAAGTTGCACTGTTGTTATAGGGAGCGAACAGTTTGAATTCAATTGAACTAGCCATTTTGAGGACTCAGAATCAGGATTAGAAGTGGTTTGAATAATACTATGAGAATTTGTTCGACTATCTGTATATCTTGAGAGATACATTATTGCAGCTATTTATATTTAAATAATATAAAGAACAGTAATCAAATTGGGGTAATTATGGCTACGGGAATGATGATCGAAGGGGAATGGAAAAATGAAGGCTACGAAAAAGATGAAAAAGGGCGTTTTCAACGCAACCCTACTACCTTTCGCGATCGCATTACCGCCGATGGTTCGAGTGGTTTTCCTGCCGAAAGCGATCGCTATCATCTATACTTATCCTATGCCTGTCCTTGGGCGCATCGTACCCTAATCATGCGAAGCTTGAAAGGATTGACTGATGCTATTAGTATTTCCATAGTAGATCCTTTAATGGCAGAAGACGGTTGGGAGTTTTCCGATTTTCAGGGAACAATTCCCGATACGGTTAATCATAGTCACTATCTACGGGAAGTATATGCCATAGCAGATTCTAACTATACAGGAAGAGTCACCGTTCCGATCTTGTGGGATAAAAAAACCTCAACCATCGTCAATAATGAATCCCGCGAAATCATTCGTATGTTCGATACTGAGTTTACTTCAATAGCTTCAGATGAAAATGATTTGTATCCCGAAAAGTTGCATTCAACAATAGATCGGGCGATCGACGATATTTACGATCCGATTAACAACGGTGTTTATAAGGCAGGATTTGCTAAATCTCAAGCAGCCTATGAAGAAGCGGTTCAAGAGTTATTTGCAGCCTTAGATTATTGGGAAGATCTACTTGCAAAACAAAAATATTTGTGCGGAGATAGTTTCACCGAAGCAGATATTTGTATGTTCACCACTCTGTTTCGTTTCGATGCAGTTTACTATGTCCATTTCAAATGTAATCTGCGTCATATATGGGATTATCCAAATCTGTGGAATTATGTGAAAAGGATTTATCAATATCCTGGAGTAAAACAAACCTGCAACCTGGAACATATCAAACTGCATTACTATCAAAGCCATCCTCATATTAATCCTAGTGGGATCGTTCCCCACGGACCCTTGATTAGTTTTGAGTAAAGGGTGGTGCTAATTTGAAACATAATATGCAACATCAAAGAGCTATGCGCCCATCGGCAAACAGGGCGAACCCCAGAGCGTCCCGAAGGTATTCTTTTAGGAGCGATCGCTAGCTCTGGAAGGGTTGAGAGAGTATTTATCAAGTGGAAAATAAATAAAAATGTAGGGTGGGCATCTAGATGTATACAAAACACTACGAATTATCCTTTTAATGCCCACCGCAATTTGATTCGATCTTCAACGAACACTTGCTTCAACGAACACTTGGGCTGGTGGGCAATGAGTTAGAAGATGAAAATCTTATGGTCTAATGTTCTGGTCTGCCCAACCTACGGAGCGATCTGCTCTAGAAGGGTTGAATCAATAAGTTGATGATTAATTATTTTAAAAGGATTTTGGCGATTAAACATACATCAAATGAAAGATGTTTTAAATTCTCACTTCTATAAAATACTGGAACATCAATATAATTTAGTTGAGGAGATAACATTGATGAAAACTATAAACTGGAGAAGAATTATCGGCTTGGGATTGAGCGTTTTTGCTTTGTCGATAGGTAGTGTTGGTCTGACTGGCTGTGAAACAGGAGAAGAAGTAGAAGAAGAATTGGAACAAGAAGAAGCTCCTCTAGAGGAAGATGACTAGTACCGCTTCGAGACCGAAGGGAATCCTTGACGCGAAGCTAACCCTTTAGGGTACCCCTGTTAAGGTGAGCAAATGTACTAAGATAAGGCGATCGCGATTAATGGCATTCTAAAAGAAACTTGGTAATCGGAGATTTTGTTCCATGATTAATGCTATCTTCTCTCAATTTATCGAAGCA
>JADEXJ010000194.1 GCA_015207195.1 Pleurocapsales cyanobacterium LEGE 10410 | reverse complement strand
CGATAAGGCACTGAGCTTGCTTTCTGTAATTCCCCTAATGTTTCTTCTTCCAAGCAACTTAGTTTTACTCTTAGTGGTGCAGGCATTTTTTACTCATTTTTCAGCTTTTCTATCTTATATTTAATTGTAACCGTCTACTTAGGTTGTAAGTAATAACTGACGTTACGCAAAATAACGAGAGATTAATAGTTTCAATGAGAGCTGAAAATAGATTCATCAACCCTTTTCCCCTAGATGCGGGGATTCCCCCTTTCTCCATTACCCTTTAACCAGTCCTCGCAGATCTACAAGCGCGTAACATCAGATAATAAGTACGGAACTATTTGCCCTTAGACTACTTTTACAAGTGTCGCTCTGCCGTTCGGATTTACTAGGAAAATATAGACGTTTTATAGTATTAGAAGTACCAATTAAAGTTCGGGTTGATAATCAACTTCTGTCCAGATTTCTCTAATTTCCTCAGCTTGTTGAGAGGCGGTAAAATTTTCCCAGACAATGCCGTTAACATCAGCTTCTGCCGACATAGCGGATGCAGTAGAATCTTCCCAGCCTAAATGCCTCAAACTGCCTGCTGGATGAGATTTATCTTTTCTGACGGAAATATTTAGGGTATCGGTGCGCCAAAGAGCATATTCGTCAGCTATAACCAAACATGGTTGCGCGCCAAGACGCTGGCTATAATCTCGAACCGTTGCTGCAATGTCATTAGCGGAAATTGCTAGGTGTAATTTTTTCATAACGGAAATTCTAAAAGTTTACCTCTTTCACTGGGAATTATTCTCTCCGCTAGGTTTTTGATTATCGGCAACGGGTTTGGTAGCGAATTATAAATACACAAAAAGTAATGTTATTTAATATTTTATGATTACAGGCAAAATTAAGAGTAAGTTAAGTTCGCCTTTATCATTTCCGATTTAAAAATTGCTATAAGTTATTTTAATAACAAACAATACTAATACAGCAAGAGTAACATGGGTAACAAAGAGCATAACGGCAAAGTTGCCGAACTGAAAAAAAGCGAGAAAAAAGACAAGAGTAAATTTAAAAAATTAAGCAAGAAAAAATACGAGAAAGAACTAGCCGAGCTACAAATAGAGTTAGTCAAGCTACAACGATGGGTACAGCAAAAAGGCTTAAAAGTTGTCGTGCTGTTTGAAGGTAGAGATGCAGCAGGTAAGGGAGGGGTCATCAAGCGTATTAGCGATACTTTGAACCCCCGTGTATGTAAGATTGTGGCTTTGGGTAAACCAAGCGATCGCGAGAAAACCCAGTGGTATTTTCAGAGATATGTCGCGCATCTTCCCGCAGCAGGAGAGATAATCCTATTCGATCGCAGTTGGTACAACCGCGCTGGGGTTGAGAAAGTGATGGGCTTTTGCACTTATGACGAATACAACGAGTTCATGCGTTCTTGTCCTCAGTTTGAAATGATGATTCAGCGATCGGGTATTATTCTGATTAAGTATTGGTTTTCCGTCAGCGATGATGAACAAGAAAAACGCTTTCGACAAAGAATTACCAATCCGACCAAACGCTGGAAAATTAGCCCGATGGATCTTCAAGCCAGAGAGAAATGGGTAGACTATTCCAGAGCTAAAGACGACATGTTTGCAGCTACCGATATACCCGAATCACCCTGGAATGTGGTGGAAGCTGACGATAAGAGAAGGGCGCGCTTAAACTGCATCAGCCATCTGCTGAACACTATCCCCTATGAAGATTTACCAGTAGAAAAGATCGAATTACCACCCCGACAAACAGCGATCGACTATGAACGTCCACCAATGAACACTCAAAGCTTTGTTCCAACCAAGTATTAGTATTACTTTATTAGCTTTGTAGTGGACTGACACGCCAAAAATAGCGCAAATAAACATATCCAACAGCTGCATCTTTGCCCAAGGCACCGCTCTGGGTAAACGCCTTGGCGTGAAACATATCTGATGTCTCAAATTAGCTGTGTCAGTCCAGTAGATTAAGTTAGCCAGCAGCATAGCCCAACAAAACCTCAAGCTTAAACAGCAAATAGATTAGCTACCGCCTGCTCGATATTCTCTTGCTTAACTAAAGATTCACCAATCAATACCGCTTTTGCTCCTGCTTGTTTGACGGTGTTTAAATCTTCTGGAGTATGTAAACCAGACTCGCTCACTACTGTAATATTGCGTTGCTCTAAAGCTTCCTTTCTGGCAGCAAAAATATTGCAGGTAGTCTGCAAGCTGACGGAAAAATCTTCTAAGTTACGGTTGTTGATGCCGATTAACTCTATCCCATCTATTTCTAGTACTCGATCTAACTCTGCTAGGGTATGTACTTCAATCAAGGGAGTCATACCCAAAGCTTGGGTGATTTTGACAAAGTAATTCAAATCCTTGTTGGTTAATATCGCAGCAATTAAAAGCACCGCATCTGCCCCCTTAGCACGGGCAAAATATATTTGATAGGGATAAATAATAAACTCTTTGCATAGTAAGGGTAAATCTACCTTTTGTCTGACTAGATTCAGATTGTCAAAGCTACCTTGGAAAAATTTAGTATCGGTCAAGACAGATAGACAGCTTGCACCAGCATTTTCATAGGCTTTAGCGATCGCCACTGGATTAAAGTCGGCTTTGATTACCCCCTTGGAAGGAGAAGCCTTTTTGACTTCAGCAATCAACGCGGGGCTAGTTTTACCCTTACGCAAGGCAGCTAAAAAGTCTTTGGGAGGAGCAACATCTTGTACCTGCTGTCGTAACTTTAGCAAAGGCAGGCGATCGCGCATTCGAGCTACTTCCACTTCCTTGTGCCAGACAATCTCTTCTAAGATATTATTTGGTTCGGAGTTAGGAATCTTAGATTGATATACTACTTCTCCCGTATTGACTTTGGGATTAGGGTTTCTACGTCTTATTTGCATTATTAATAATATTGATATTGATAAACAACGAGCCAGAGTAAATATTAAATTACCTTACAGCAAATTTCAGATGAATAGACTTGGTTTTTATTCCCGACTCCCGACTTGCCCAAAGAATTATCGAGCTAATAGCCAATAGCTTTATTGATAACGAATTCCTGCTTGTTTAAACCGTCGCAAAACTTCTCCCAAGCGATCGCAATCGGCAATCAGACTAATTCTCACGTAGCCTTCTCCCGCCTCACCAAAAGCATTTCCTGGGGTGATGACTACTCCAGTTTGTTGTAAAACATCAAGAGCGAATTCGGTCGAACCTTGTCCTGGGGGAGTTTTTACCCAAAGATACATGGTCGCTTTGGAAGGAGGAATCTGCCAGCCTAGTTCTCCCAAGCCTTCGATCAAAAAATCTCTTCTAGTACTATAGCGGAATTGCACCTTTTGAATATATTCATCGGGCAACTGTAAGGCAGTTTCTGCTGCTTTTTGAATTGCGGAGAAGATACCGTAGTCCAGATTAGTTTTAAGAGTTCGTAAACCTTGAATGATCGCTGAATTGCCGACGACAAAGCCCACGCGCCAGCCCGCCATATTGTAAGTCTTAGAAAGAGTATGAAATTCTACCCCGATTTCTTTTGCCCCTGGTATTTCCAGCAATGACGTTGGCTGATAGCCGTCAAAAGCTAGTTCGGCATAGCATAGATCGTGAACCAACAAGATTTCGTAGTGACGGGCAAACTTAACTACCTCTTCAAAAAATTCCCGTGGTGCAGTAGCGGTAGTAGGATTGTTCGGATAATTAAAATAAAGAATTTTGGCTTTTTGGGCAACTTCTTCGGGAATAGTATTTAGATCGATCAGCCAGTTTTGTTCTGCCGAAAGATGTATCGGGTGGATTTTTGCCCCCGCAATTAATGGTCCTCGAAAGTGGGCGGGATATGAAGGACTAGGAACTAAAATAACATCTCCTGGATCGACATAAGCCAAGGCTAAATGTCCCAAACCTTCTTTTGAACCGATCAGGGGCAAAGCTTCGCTATCGGGATTTAGTTTGACACCATAGCATCTGTGATACCAACTAGTAATTGCCTGACGAAAACTAGCCGTACCTTCAAATGGTGGATAGCCATGATTGAGGGGATCCTGCAAGGCTGCGATCGCTGCATCGATTACTGGCTGGGGTGCAGCACCATCGGGGTTTCCCATTCCCAGATCGATCAAGTCTAATCCTTGTTCTCTGGCGCGAACTTTCAATTCGTCTAAACGAGCAAATACATAGGGAGGTAGGGCATCTAAACGTCTGGCGCGGGTAATCCAATCTAAACTCATGTTTATAGCAACAATTAACCTAGCTTCCTATTCTCTCATCTCCCGCCCGCAATTGGGTCAATAAATTAGCTTTTAACTTTTGACCAACGATCATAGCTATAAGTATAAAAGTTGGGATATTAGAACATTTTTTCTATTGCTACTCCCTAATTTCTATTTCCTATTTTCTACTCCCTACTCCCTACTTATCTTTATCCCTGAATAGGGACGAGCAATTAAACAAACTTGCCCCAACCAATTAACGCGCTGCGACATCTACGGCAGCTAATCTCTCTAATGTACGGTTGTTTTCTTCTGGAGTACCAATGGTAAGGCGTAAACCTCCTCCTGTATGACGAACTAAAGTTCCTTGTGCTTTGAGATTTTGAGTAATTCCTGCCAAAACTCGATCGCGAGCGGTATTTTGAAGACGAAGATACAAAAAGTTAGCCTGACTTTGCCACACTTTAAATTTGCTGTCTTCCTTAAGAATTAAATATACTCGCTCTCTCTCTTGTATTGTTTGCCTAACTAAGGGTAAAAGTAGTTGACGTTGCTGTAGGGCTACTTTGGCTGCTAGCTGAGAGAAGCTGGGAAGATTATAAGGCAGACGGACTTTTTCTAATACTTGAATTAAATCAGGATTGGCGATCGCATATCCGACACGATGAGCAGCTAACCTGAAGGCTTTGGAAAAGGTACGCAAGACGATCCAGTTACTACGCTGGGCTAATTCGCCGACTACAGATGTCTGACTAAATTCATAATAGGCTTCATCCACCACTACTAAAATATTTTCTGGCTGGCTGGTTAACCAGTCTAATTCTCGTTCTCTGAGCGCATTCCCCGTAGGGGAATTGGGATGAACGACAAACACCACCCGCACTGGGGGGTTATCGATTTGCTCTAGGGCGAGTCTGGCAGCGTCTAGATCTAGAGAAAAATCTTCCTGTCGGGGAATAGTGACAACGGGTATGCCTAAAGTTTGGGCTAGTATCCCATACATAGAAAAGGTAGGAGTTGCCACCAGGATAGATCCTTCTCCTCCCAAACAGGTAGCAATTAAGAGGGAACGTATCAGTTCATCAGAACCATTACCGACAGATATCTTGGCGGTAGACAGAGGTTCGGTTACATTAGCCGACTCGGTTACATATTCAGCGATCGCCCTTTTTAATTCATCATGACTACCATCGGGATAGCGATTTGCTTCGATCTCTTGTTGGTATGCCCACGCCAGCTTTGATTTTATTTCTTCAGGAAGATCTAGGGGACTCTCGTTAGTATCGAGGCGATCGACAATCGCCGTACTTTCCCCGCCAGGATGGGGTGTATAAGCAGCTAACTGGGACAGATCGGAACGGATATAACAAAGGCGATCGCTCATGGTGATTGAAGATATATGGCGATGTAAATTATAAAGTATCTCGTCGTAGTTTATGCGATCGGGGCGATCGATACTAAGATCATTAAAATTATAGATATTTATTTAATAATTTCTTCCTCTGCCTCGTTAAACAGCTTCTTCTGCAAGTTATCTTTAAACAACATTTGCTTATGAAACTTGATTAACAGCTCTTTAGTTTCTGCCTCGGATAAATCTCGAACTTTGGTAACAAAAACTTGGTGCATAAATTCTTGTTCTAAAGTTAACTGATTAGATTCAAAGTTCATCATGTAAACTCCTAGTTGTGAGTAGTAAGTGTTTGGTTAAGGTAAGAAGTAAAATATTAGGTTAAATTGAGGGGTATTTAAGAAAATCTAGTAGAGAAGCGAATTTCTTTTTTAAAATCATAGCAGATAAATATCGTGCTGTATAACAGGATACTTTTTGTTTTAAGATTTTTTTTGGTAATTTATTCAATCAGAATTTTATCAACTGGAAGCAGCGTGGTAGTTTACACGATTTGATTCTTATATCTTCTGTCATGCTTAGATAACAGTAATTGGAGCATTGCAAGATTGAAATATAATTGGGAACTAATTGGGAACTACACTACAAAAGTTTCCCTCGCGCCTTCACGCCAGCAGACATTATTCAAACTAGATATGTTTGGGAGTATTAACCGAGATACAATACTCAATTGAATCCGAGTAGCTATTAAAACCAATTTTATGAAAACAGCAGATAAAGCAAACGATAAAGCAATTGTTAAAGATTATTTTAATCAAAAGGGGTTCGATCGCTGGCGTAAAATTTACGGCGTAACCGACGATGTTAATAAGGTACAAAAAAAAATTCGTCAGGGACACCAACAAACTATCGATACTGTGATTAACTGGTTGCAAGATGACGGTAACTTAGCAAATATCTCAATTTGCGATGCAGGGTGTGGTGTGGGTAGTCTGAGTATTCCCCTAGCTGAAGCTGGGGCAAAAGTTTGGGCTAGTGATATCTCCGCCAAAATGATCGGGGAAGCAAAAGAAAAAGCAGCATCAGCATTAGAAGATCCTCATAAAATATCTTTTACTGTAAAAGATTTAGAAGCTTTGACGGGGAAATACCATACCGTTATTTGTTTGGATGTCTTGATTCACTATCCTGCACCAGATGCTGCCGAAATGATCGCTCATTTAGCATCTTTAGCCGAGTCTCGCCTAATTCTTAGTTTTGCGCCCAAAACATATTTATTATCTGCCTTAAAGAAAGTCGGCGAATTTTTTCCTGGTCCTTCAAAAACTACGAGAGCTTATCAACATAAAGAGTCAGAAATTATTGCTATTTTACAAGAAAATGGTTTTGAGATTAAACGGACGGGGATGACTAGCGTTAGCTTTTATTATTCACGAATTTTAGAAGCGGTTAGAAAATAATTAGTAACAGACTTTTTGCAGCGATCGCAATTAGCTAGTAGGGTGGGCATTGAAAGATAGAGCGACGTGACGAATAATTTTGCTAATGCCCACCGCCAGAAAATTCCATTGCTTAATCGTCTGTTTTCAATTATTAACTAACATGAGCAAATTTATTGAAACTGAGATTATAGACGATCGGGGAGAGAGGGGAGAAAAACTAGTTTGGGATAGCGTTAAAAGAGCTTTTACTGAGCGTCAGTGTGTAGCTTATTGGCGTTATCCTATTTTTTCTGGGCAAGGTTTTCGTAAAGAACCTGATATTTTAATTGTCGATCGCCAGCTTGGTTTGATTGTAATTGAAGTTAAAGCGATCGCAATCAAACAGTTAGCTAATATTCGAGGTCATCGCTGGGAATATCGAGATTTTTATACCCAATATGGCAACCCCTATCAACAGGCAGAAAGACAGTTATTTGCCTTATTAAATTATAGCGATCGCGAACCTTTATTAAACAAAAAAGTTACCGCTAGAGCCATTGTTGCCCTACCTTATATTACGCAATTTCAATGGCAAAAAAAAGGGTTTGATAAGTTACCGAATTCGCCTCCCATAATATTTCAAGACTGTCTTGCTTCATCGAGCTTAATCATCCAATTACTCACCACAATTCAGCCAATTATTAGAGGAGAAGCTTTAACTCCAACACAGTGGGAACTGTTGCTTGCTGTTTTGGGCGGAACGGCTTTGTATACACCACACTATCAACGTCTTGCTTGTTCGCCTCAAAGTCGGCGTAAGATTATTCAACAGGTGCGATCGCGCTTAAATCAATTAGACTTGCAGCAAGAAAAAATTGCCAAACAAATTCCCACGGGGATGCAAAGAATTAGAGGAATTGCGGGTTCGGGTAAAACCGTTATTCTCTGTCAAAAAGCAGCTTTGATGTCCGTCAAATATCCAGAATGGCAAATTGCCCTAGTTTTCTTTTCGCGGAGTTTATATGATGCTATTACCCAGCAGGTAGATAAATGGATACGCCATTTTACTCAAGATAAGATTAGTTACAATTCTGAAGATTCTAATCTTAAAATTCTTCATGCCTGGGGAAGTAAACAACAGCCTGGTTTTTATAGTACTGTTTGTCAGGCTACAGGCACTTTACCCCTATCTGTTCCCTTTACTATTAGCAATAAGCCAAATGAGGCATTGGCAGAAGCTTGTTTACAGCTATTAGAAAATAAAGCCATTCCTCAGATATTTGATGCCGTTTTAATTGATGAAGGACAAGACTTGATTGCTGACTGCTGGAAGTATAATGATAAACAACCTTTTTATTGGTTAGCCTATCAATCTTTACGTCCCGTTAGTCCCCTCAATCCTCAACAAAGAAGACTAATCTGGGCTTATGATGAATTACAGAGTTTAGACAGTTTAACTATTCCCGATCCTGGCGAACTATTTGGTCGAGAATTGGGTCATTTATTAACGGGACAATTTAGTCAGTCGATTAATAAAACAGAAATTATTTCTCGTTGTTATCGTACACCCCATCAAATAATCATTGTCGCCCAGGCGATCGCTATGGGATTATTAAGAACTAAAGGTATACTTACGGGTTCGATACATTTAGCAGAATGGCAGGCTTTGGGATACAAAATAATCGGTGATTGGCAAGAGGGGAATCAGGTTACCTTAATTAGAGAACGTCACAATTCACCCAATATCATTGGCGAACTGTCTCAGGAGGATATGATTAGCTTCGATTCCTTTGCTTCTCGTCAACAAGAATTAACCGTTGTGGCACAAAAAATCAAGCAGAATTTAACTCAAGATAACCTACAGCCAGATCGAGAAATTTTAATCATTGTTTTAGGCTCGTTTTACGATACTGCACCTTTGGTCAAACAAACTGCCACCTTTTTGATCAATCAGGGAATTAATGTTTATCTACCGACTTACAGTAGTTTTAATTGTTTAGATCCTAGAGAACAACGTTGTCCAGATCGCTTTTGGTATCCAGGTGCAATTACCATTTCGACGATTCACCGCGCCAAAGGGCAAGAAGCCGATCTGGTTTATTTAATTGGTTTAGATCTGATTGCCAAAGCCGAAAGCAATTTGTATCTGCGCAATCAGCTATTCGTCGCTCTAACCCGCACTAGAGCCTGGGTAAACCTAAGCGGTATTGGTGAATACTCCCTCTATCGAGAATTGCGTCAAGCGATCGAGAGCAAAAATAACCTAACCTTCACCGTCAGCTTACCCCAAAGAGAATTAAGAATCAGCGATCGCGCCAATCTCATACGCGAATATGCTTTGGGAAGAACCAACTTTCGTCATGCCAATTTACAACATGCCGACTTGTCCCAAATGAATTTAGCCAATATCAATCTGATCGCAGCAGATTTATCCCATGCCAACCTCCAACAAGCAAACTTAAGCAACGCCAAGTTAATTGCAGCAGATTTATCCCATGCCAATCTACAGTCGGCAAATTTAACCAACGCCAAATTAATTGGAGCAAATCTAGAAAACGCTAATCTTACCGATACCAACCTAACCAATGCCAATCTAACCAATACAGTCTTAGACAGCGATCGCTAGCAAGTGTAAAGGCGTTGCATTATGGTGGGATGGTGAAGAGAAAGTAGAAAGTAGTAAGTAGTAAGTATTTTTCGGTACAATATTGACCCAAAAATAACCGCGCAATTTCTATTTCATCTCGCAACTAGGCAACGCTGTGGTAAACAATCGGCGATAAATGGGAACTATAACTACGAATTATAAGTTTTTAAATAAATTTGTCATGGGGAAGCTACACTACATTATGGCGACTGCCGTATCAATATTAAGCTTAAATAGCATCAATTCCAACACTCGTGCTGCCAATCATAAACTGAAGCCTGTATCTCCACCGCCAAGCCAAAACAAACTAGTAGAACTATCCCCAGAAAAGAAAATCCTGATCGCTCAAACACCCCCAAGCGAGCAAAATTCTGGTACTGATGATGAGATGATCGATGCCTTACAAAAAAGGCAAGAGAAAATCAAAAACTTACAAGAACTACAAAAGCTTAACCAAAAAATCAATAGCGATCGCCATAATCAAGAAATGCTCGATGCCCTACAAGAGCAAAATCTCGATATTGAAAGCGTAGAAGAACTGCAAACAATACAGCAGATAGTCAATGAGGATTTAACCAACGAGGAAATGCTCGATGCTTTGCGAGAACAGAATCTGAATAATGAAGCTCTCAGCCCTGCCCTAACGGGACGAGGACTGAGTATCTGCTCTACAATGTTGATGGAACTACCCACAACATCGAAAGCGTCACCCAGCTTCTAGGTAACTTACAGGAACTTTTGCCTTGT
>JADEXJ010000193.1 GCA_015207195.1 Pleurocapsales cyanobacterium LEGE 10410 | reverse complement strand
CTTCCTGACAATGCCCTTGATAATCCCGTGGCTGTTATCTGCCCAAATGAACTTATGATGTAGTCGCTATATAATTCCAAAAGCTTGATATCCATTTCAATATGATAGCTTTTGCGTAACGTCAGGTAATTAATAGTAATTACTATCGCGCTGCTTAGTTACCGCAGATTTAATCTAAAGTAAAGTAAGTCAATTAACACGATTACTTTTCAAATTTGTATATTTTTGGTATAAGCTGTTAATCATTTAAATTGGGTATGATTGAATTGGGATAGAATCCATCAACCCATCTCCCTATCCCCCTATCTCCCCATGACGCGCCAGCTAATCCTTTAGGACTCCCTATCAATCTCAATAAACAAATTTAAAACCTGACAGCTTATCAAGCCTGCATTATTTTTAATAAATATTAATTTTGTTTAATTAAGACAATCTCCTGGTAAATTTTATTAGGGGAGCAAAAACTTATTAGAATGGAATTACATCAAAGAACACTATTAGAAAAAAGAAGCTTTTTCTTGTTACCTAACAAACTAAAAGTTTGTCTTAAGGATGCGCGAGGCGAATACGAAACTTATATTAGTTACGAAAGTCTGAAAAATGAGGCTCAAATTTGCTGTCGTAAAAATATTCAATTACTGTTTATAGCCATAGCAATGCTTAGTTTGGCAGTCTGCATCTTATTACAAAGTTTGTTAATAAATCAAGGATTTTATCATAGCGTTTTTCCTCTGGTGATTGCTGTTTTATCTATAGTTTTATATCAATATAAACAGCAAAGTTATATCATAGTTAAAACTCATGATTTTCAAAAAGTAATTTTTATTAAAGATCGACCAAATCGCCAGGCTTTAGAAACGTTCTTAGCGCATCTTTGGTCATATCGTAAGCAATATCTGAGAGACAAATATTTTTATATCGATCATAACCATAATCTACAGCAACAAACCGACAGGCTAAGATGGTTATTGGAAAGAAATATTATTACCAAAGCAGAATTTAAGCTTGCCCAAGAAGATTGGATTATTGACAAAAGCTTTCAACCTCACTAATCGTAAGATTACTCAATGACAAATTATGAAGGCAGCAATTATAGGATGCGGATATGTAGGTAGTACAGTAGCTCGTTTGTGGCATCAAGAAAATGATGTGACGGTGACTACAACCACTCCAGATAAAAGCCAAATATTACAGGCGATCGCTTCTAAGGTAGTTGTCTTGACAGGAAACGATCTTGAAAGTATTCAACAGGTAGTAGCAGACTGCGATATAGTTTTACTTAGCGTTGGGGCAAAACAGCGCACCCCCGAAACTTACCGCCAGGCTTACCTAGAAACGGCTAAAAATCTGGTTGCAGCTATCAAAAATACTTCCAGAGTAAAACAATTAATCTACACTAGCAGCTATGGCATTTTAAATAATCAAAGTGGTGACCTGATCGATGAAACAGTTTCGGTCAACCCTAGCAGTGAATTTGGCAAAATTCTTCATCAAACCGAGCAAGTACTATTATCCGTGCCAGAAACAGAGTTTAAAACCTGTATCTTGCGTCTTTCAGGAGTATATGGACCAGGAAGAGAACTGATTAAAATATTTAGAGGAATAGCGGGCAAGACCCGTCCTGGGACGGGAGAAGACTACACTAACTGGGTTCACCTGTATGATATTGCGCGGGCGATCGACTTTGGGCAAAAAAAACAGCTACAAGGAATTTATAATCTTAATAGCGATCAGTTTTTGACGACCAAAGAGTTTTTCCAAAACTTATTTCAGGCTCATAATTTACCGCCTATTACTTGGGACAGCTCACAAACTTCGATTCGCACTTATAACCTAAAGCTTTCTAACCAAAAAATCAAAGATGCTGGTTTTGAATTTGCTCATCCCAAACTTGAGTTTGTGTAGGAGATAGGGAGATAGGGAGATAGGGAAGAAACAAGATGTTTGGGTGTTATAAATTATTGTGCCTACCTACTTAACTAAGGACCAACGACTAATGACTAAGGACTAAACTCAGCACGCGAAGCGAAGGAAATCTTTTAGAGTAGGATAAGACGAACTCCAAAATTTTTATAATTCATCTAACCAACAGTTAATTATGTCCCAACTTCCCGATATTTTGGCATTGGATTTCGATGGCGTAATTTGTAATGGTTTGGTTGAGTACTTTGCCAGTACTAAACGTGCCTATCAGCAGATCTGGACGGAAGAACAGATTGACGATCGCCTCGCACCGAGCTTTTATCGTTTGCGCCCCGTAATTGAAACAGGGTGGGAAATGCCGATTTTGTTAAGAGCATTAATATCGGGAGTTGCTGAGGCAGATATCTTGTCTGATTGGCAGAAGATCGCCCGACAAATAACCGAATCAGAAGGACTGGAAAAACAAGCAGTAGCACAACAGCTTGACGGGGTAAGAGATAGCTGGATCAAAAACGACTTAGATGGTTGGTTAGAACTGCATCGTTTCTATCCTGGTATAATCGAGCGTTTAGAACAAATAGTTAATTCTGTTGAACTATATATCGTTACTACAAAAGAAGGACGTTTTGTCCAAAAGCTGTTGCAGCAGCAGGGAATAGATTTACCCGTAGCTAATATTATTGGCAAGGAAAGTAAACGTCCCAAGTATGAAACCTTAAGAATTCTTAAAAACCAATATTCCTCGTCAGAAGATCTGACGATTTTTTTTGTTGAAGATCGGCTTAAAGCCCTCCAACACGTAGCTCGACAAAATGATTTGCCAGTTAGATTGTTTCTTGCAGATTGGGGTTATAACCTAGAGAGCGATCGCGCCTTTGCCACCCAAGATCGACAAATCCAGCTACTATCTTTAGAGCAATTTAAACAAGATTTTGCTAATTGGTGAAAAAATATCAGTAAATCTATCTTAGATATACTAATTTTTAAATTTTTAGTTGAATAGAACCGATTTTTATTTAGTTATTAATTATTGATTATTGGCTATTAGCTGCCTATCAAAACTTCTGGCTTGTAACTTCTAACCTCGAATTAAACTAAACTTATTTGTTATAAATTGAATTTTTCCACATTTTGCTAGATTGAGAACGAACTTTTCTAAGCTTTCTCTTTTCTCTATCCTGACTTTGTAGCTCTGCCAATATAGGTTTTACCAGCCTAACAACATTTTTCCAGGTTAGATCCTTTTCTGGTAGATATTCAGCTAATTCTTCTAAAGCTGTCTGAGCTTCTTGAATGCTGCGGTCTAGATCTTCTTCTTCTTTTTCTGCTAACAAAGGAGTGGAAATGCGTAAAATATCTTGTTGAATTACAGCTAATCCTCTACGGACTTCCTGAGTAATTTTGACGCTATATTCGGAGCGTCCTTTGAGCTTTTGCTTATTGAATCCTTGATGAGAAGAAGCATATAATGCAGGCAATCTATTAAGAGCATAAGTAGCTATTTCAATGGGATTGATGAACTTTTTTATCTTGTTGGGAAGGCGATTGATTTGTCGGTCGATTTCTTCAGCAACCAATACTTCCATGACGTTGCGATTGATATAATCGTTTTCTGGTCGGTCAATTTTCATTTTGTTGTTTTTGGTTAAAAATATAACTGAGCAGATATAAATATGAATCTTTAATCTTGCTTTCTCTATCTATACATAAACAATCGCGATCGCCTAGATACATTTACTACAAAACAGCTGAAGTTTACTCAATTTTTATCTTATCTAAGCCAATCAACTAGATCGCTTCACTAAAACAATAAATTTAATCTAGAAGAAATACCGATGACCGACACTATTAAGTTCACTAAATTTGCTTAATTCGCTGCTTAATTAACTCGATTGCCAGATTGACTTGTTCGGGAAATATTACGACCAAATCTTTAGTTTTTGCCCCTGCTAAAGCCTTATTCGTAGCATCAGTTTCATTGAGAACTATTTCATAGTTGACATTGGGGTTTACCTGACAAATTCCCTTGACAATCAAGTCGGCAACTTCACCTGATGCTCTACCCCTAAAGTCTTGGTCTTCTTTAATCAAAATTTGATCAAAGATTTGAGCAGAAATATTGCCTAAAGAAATTAAATCTTCGTCACGGCGATCGCCTGGACCACCAACTACCCCAATTTTGGTTCCCTGCCAGTTACGTACAAAATCTCCGACTGCTTTATATCCATGAGCATTATGGGCATAGTCTACTAGGACATGATAATCATCGACATCAAATAGATTCATCCTTCCTGGAGTTTGCTCCGCAGTAGTCTCAAAAGTTCTTACTCCTCGGCGAATCAGCTCGATATCAACCCCCTGGGCAAAGGTAGCCAAACAGCTAGCTAGAGCATTTGCGATCATAAAAGGAGCCATGCCCTTCATCGTCATGGGGATGTTTACCGCTTTCTCAACTCTTAGAGTCCATTTTCCCTCCAAGATTGAAAGATAGCCATTTTCATAAATCGCTGCCAGCCCGTTACGACGAGAATGTTCAATAATAATCTGGTTGTCGGGATTCATCGAGAAATATGCTACCTTGCAGTTGAGCTTTTGAGCCATTGCTGCCACTAGAGGATCGTCTGCATTAAGAATGGCATAGCCGTCTGGCTTAACGGTTTCCGCAACTACAGCTTTAACCTTCGCCATTTGTTCAATGGTATCGATACCCCCTAAACCAAGGTGATCGGCAGCAACGTTTAATACTACCCCAATGTCGCAGCTATCAAAAGCCAAACCCGAACGTAAGATTCCCCCTCGTGCCGTTTCTAACACTGCTACCTCTACCGTGGGGTCTCTCAAAATTGCTCCCGCGCTATAGGGACCTGTATTATCTCCTTTTTCAACTAAATATTCTTGAATATAAATACCATCGGTAGCGGTGAAGCCGACTACTTTATTGGTTTGGCGATAAATATGGGCAGTAAGACGGGTGGTGGTGGTTTTACCATTTGTCCCCGTAATTGCCACAATCGGAATCCGTGTCGGGGCTTTATTGGGAAACAGCATCTCCAGTACCGATGCACCGACGTTGCGGGGAAGCCCATAGCTAGGTGCTGCGTGCATCCTAAACCCTGGAGCAGCATTGACTTCAACTATTACACCTCCCGTTTCTCTTAGGGGCTGGCTAATATCTGGCGTGACAATATCGATTCCTGCAATATCCAAACCAATGATTTTGGCTACTCTTTGAGCCAACCAAACGTTTTCAGGGTGGATTTCGTCCGTGCGGTCAACTGCAACTCCTCCCGTACTCAGGTTAGCTGTAGCCCGTAAATAGACTATTTTTTGTGGGGGCAAGACCGAGTCCAAGCTCCAACCTTGTTTAGCCAATACAGCCTTAGATGTGGGGTCAATGCTGATTTTGGTTAAAACGTTATCGTGTCCATCTCCTCGCCTGGAGTCTTGATTAGTAATTTCGATCAGTTCTTTGATGGTGGATTTGCCATCGCCAACCACATGGGCGGGAATCCTTTCGGCTACGGCGACAACTTTGTTGTTAATCACTAAAACTCGATGGTCGCTACCTTGATAGTATCGCTCGACAATCACCGACCTAGTTTTTGAAGCCTGAGTTGCCAGATCGTAAGCGGTTTCTGCTTCTGTCCGGTCGTTAATATTAATCGTGATGCCACGACCATGATTGCCGTCTAAAGGTTTGATTACAATCGGATATCCACCAACATCGGCGATCGCCTGTTCTAGCTCATCTAAATATTGAATCACCGTGCCTTGAGGTACTGGTACTCCTGCATTACCCAGCATGGTTTTTGTGCCTTCCTTATCGCAGGCTAGCTCTACTGCCAAAATACTGGTGCTGTTGCTTAAAGTCGCCTGGATTCGCTTTTGTCTTGCTCCATAACCCAGTTGCAACATTGCTCGCGCACTAAGCCACGTCCAGGGAATTTTGCGAGCTTCGGCTTCTTTGATAATCGTCTCTGTGGAGGGACCAAAAGCAGTGTTAGCGTACAACTCTTTGAGATCCTCTAGGTCTTGTGCCAATTCGCTTGAGGGATAAGTACCAGTCTCGACAACCGATTTGCATAGCCTAACTGCTGCCCTACCTGCATAGCGACCAGCCTGTTCTTCTACATATTCAAAAACAACGTTGAATACCCCTGGGGTTGAGGTTTCTCTAGTACGTCCAAATCCTACGGGCATACCAGCCAGTTCCTGTAGCTCTAGGGCAACGTGTTCTACAATATGACCCATTAAAGTGCCTTCTTGGATTCTTTCGAGGAAACCACCACGATGTCCACGAGAGCAGTAGTGTTCAATTAGGCTGGGTAGCACCTCGATTAGACCATCATAAAATCCAGGAATTTCATTAGATGGCTTTTCGGTTAGCTCTTCTAGATCTAGCACCATCGCAATCAGCTTACTACGCCGAATACTCCAGTAGTTAGGTCCACGTAGGGTTTGAGTTTTTAAAATTCTCATTATATTTGCTGTATTGGAGCTTTGAACAGCATAAACAATTAAATAACTAAATAATCATCTCGCTTCAGTTAACCCGTAAACTGTTCTTGGTGAACAATTTGCCGACGATTTAACTACCTTTTCTAGGCATTTAAACGGCTTATCGACCTAGGGAAATATTTTGATGCAAATTATAGCGATCGCCATGACTCAAAACATGCAGCTTGAGATTGTGCATACTCAAAGGCTCGCTTCCATTGACTTTTGCTTGATTAGAGTAAGTCATATCCCGCGCATCGACGATGGTTACTGCTCCCCTGCCAATTACCTGAATCAAACCATCGCTTTCAAACATGGCGCAGGTATCTTCATCAATTCCAATACCCAATAGTTCGGGATGTCCAGAAATCGCGCTCAAAAGACGAGCCAGGCGATTGCGATTGTAAAAGTGCTGGTCTACTAGCACTCCTGGAATGATGTTCAATCCTCTTGCCATATCGACTAAAGCGCGGTTGGGAGACTCCGCACTGCTGCCTCCCGAAATCATATGGTCTCCCATTACTGCTGCCCCCGCGCTAGTTCCCGCCAAGCTGATTTCCCGTTTTTGCGCCCTTTCCACAATCCGATTCATTAAGGGTGTATCCGCGAGTAAACCACAAAGGCGGAGCTGATCGCCACCAGTCAAAAAGATTCCCGTACAGTTTTCGACAAAATCACGATAAGCTGAATCGTCTGCTCTAGCGCGATCGCGTATGTCTAAGACTTTGATCTCTTTTGCTCCCATGTCACTGAAGAGACGATAATATCGCTCTCCAATCAGGGTTGGTTCTCTAGAGGCACAGGGGACGATCCCAATTTGGGCATTCGCTCCCCCCGAACGATAGAAAAACGTTTGTAATATTTCTTTGCCGTGTACTTTATCTTCCGCACCACCAATAACTAAAATAGCGTTTTTAGTAGATTGTGAAGAGTAAATGATTTGATTTTTAACTTCAGTGTCGATCATAATTCAGTTTGCGGGCAAGAGATAAATCTCAGACTATGGTGCAATCGTAGCGATGCTTACTACTAAATTGCTGTGTCAAAGTTTACCTAAATCTTGGATTCTATTTGACTTATACTTAATTCTCTATGGAACTTTGCAAAATTTTTTATTGTGCGTTTTGATATTATCACTCTTTTTCCCGACTTTTTTATCTCTCCCCTAAACAGCAGTTTATTAGGAAAGGCGATCGCCAAGGAAATTGCTACCGTAAATCTAGTAAACCCTCGCGACTTTACCGTTGACAAGCATCGTAAGGTAGATGACATAACCTATGGTGGTGGGGTAGGGATGTTACTCAAACCCGAACCAATCTTTGCTGCGGTGGAATCTCTACCTGTTTTACCCCAGCGAGAGATTATTCTCATGACTCCTCAAGGAGAATCGTTAAATCAATCTTTACTAAAAGACTTAGCTAGTAACTATCAGCAGCTAGTGCTGATCTGCGGTCATTATGAAGGGGTGGATGAAAGAATACGGCAGCATCTTGTCACTAAAGAAGTGTCTTTGGGGGATTTTGTCTTGACCTGTGGCGAAATTCCCGCCTTAACCTTGGTTAATGGAGTAACCAGGCTGTTACCAGGAACCGTGGGCAAGGTAGCATCTCTTAAGACAGAAAGTTTTGAAACCGATTTATTAGATTACCCTCAATATACTAGACCCGCTGAATATCGCGGTTGGCAAGTCCCCGAAGTACTGCGATCGGGCAATCATCAGCTGATTGACCAGTGGCGCAGAGAACAACAGATCGAGCGTACGCGCGATCGCCGTCCCGATTTATGGCAGAAATGGCAAGAAAATAAATGATATAACAATCGAGCTAGAGGTGAGGACGTTTTGTAAAGTTGCTACTTGCTACTTGCTACTTGCTACTTACGAATAGATAACTTTTGCAGTGTCATAATATAAGCTTCAACGTCTATAAGGCTATATTTTGCTATTTTATTATGTTCAAAAAGCCGACATGGGATTTAACCAAGCAGTCAGCTCTTGTCTTAAATTCTGTAAATTTTTGGACATTCCTTGATTGAACCATTGACCGATCGCATCGACTGGAGTGAAAAAATCACCAGTTTGCCATCGCAAATTTTGACTCAAAGGGGTTAGATGGTTTCCCGTCAAGGTACGTAGAGTGACCATATTAGGAAACCGCTGTTGCAAAACTTCATGGAGATCCCTTGTCTGATCTAAATCGTCTTGAGTAAACTTGAGCAATAGGTTACGACGGACGTTATAGTGTTCGGCAATCAACTTTTCTGTTTCTCCAGGAGAAGGCGCAAATTCTACATTCAGCACAGGAGTAACATTAAACTGTTCCATAAAAGGAACTGCGCGACTAGCAGGATAATTATTAAACGAGATCAGAATATTCCCCGCTCTTTCAACTTCATAAAGGCTACCAATCAAAAGATGTAGCTTACAGCCCATACTATGTCCCACGCCATAGATCGGTAAATAGCGTCTACCGAGCTTGTTGGTTTTGTGTAGTCTTTCTAAAACTGTTTCCAGACGATTTAATACCTCACGGGCGATCGCAAAATGATCGAAAGTATTTAAAAAAGGCGTAGCAATAATAGCATAACCATCCTGTGACAAGTATTCTAAGATCGAACGATAGGATACTTGAGGTGCGGTAGCCACAAACGCTCCACCCAAAAAATGTACGATACCGATTATTTCTTTACGGGGAAGATAAACCCAATTACCAGAAATTTCTTGCCATTCCATATTGTGTGCCTAGTATAAATTAGCTACGTTTGGTCTTAATTCTCACCCATTAGCCGTAGCGTTTGTATTGAGCGGTACGATATAGTATAAATTTACTATTTACCATCGGTACGCCGTACATTTATCAGATTAACAAGAAACCAATGTCTGTGAACCAAATATATGGTTGGCTAGTGCCACAATCGAGATTCGAGCGTACCTGAAACCAGCTAAGATCAATTTTAGTAAAATGCGATCGCCATATGCCAAATCAAGAGCTTATTCGCTTGTCCCAGAGTCATCTCAATTTATTAAGTATTTGCCCTCCTAGGTTTCAGCAGGTTTATTTAGACTGTGTAGGTTCGCTTCCCGCACCCGAACAGCAGGAAAATATGCAGTGGGGAAGTCGGTTTCACTTGCTGATGCAACAGAGAGAGTTAACCCTACCCATCGAATCGCTTTTAGCCACAGATTCAGAGTTAGATAGCTCTCTCAAGGCTCTAATTCAAGCTGCACCAGAATTAGAACCCAACCCTGATATTTGGCGTGAAGCCGAACACTGTCGGACTCTCGGCTTTGGTAACTTTTTATTTACGGTTATTTATGATTTATTAATCGCTGGAACCAACAGCGCAATAATTTTGGACTGGAAAACCTATCGACAGCCTCCACGGTTCAAAGATCTGGCTAATAACTGGCAAACTCGTCTTTATCTTTATGTTTTAGCTGAGACATCTGAGTATACTCCCGAACAGATTCAAATGACCTATTGGTTTGTCAAATCTGGCACGCCTCGCAGCCAAACTTTCAATTACACTCAACAGCAACATCAACAAACAGAACAAGAACTAACAATTTTATTAGCTGACTTGGAAACATGGCTACAAGATTATCAGCAGTCTCAGACGGACTTACCCCATCGATCGCATTGTCAGCAAAAATGTCCCTATCGCCAGTTTTTAGCTGAAGACAACACCTCGGATATACAACATCGGAAATGGCTCGATTCGCTTAGCGAGATTGAAGAGATTTCGATCTAATTTTGCCCCGAATAAATATAGTCGTTCTGATTAATTTCCGTATTCTCTGAGTTATTTGTCCTAAAGGATACACTTCGTTATTCGAGGGTTTAGGGACTGGGGATTGGGGATTAGCGGGACTTAAACAATCAAAAAGGACAAAATAGACTATAATACTTACCAAATATATATTTCACGTCGAAGAAGTAACCGATGAAAGAAACCACTCCCGCAGCCATGCCACCTTGTTTCGATAAATGGT
>JADEXJ010000192.1 GCA_015207195.1 Pleurocapsales cyanobacterium LEGE 10410 | reverse complement strand
GTCTCTTGAGAAAGTCATCGATACTTTATGTGAAGGTCTCAACTTTTTCAACTCGGTTCCTGAACAGCTTCAATCCATGACTTACTTCCCTCATCTAAGAATTACGTTTTAGAACGCAAATTGGTATAAGTAGGGAAAGATAAAGTTAACTGTGACGGTGGGAAGTCAGAAGTCAGAAGTCAGAAGTCAGAGAGTTTTCAGCTACTTATTTGGTGTTTGCATAGTTTGGTTTAATTATGTCTGTCTACTTAATACTTCTAAAACACCTTCTATTCTGATTTAGTCTTTGACTAAAATATTAGAAAGCCATAAAGAAAACAATATTGCTATATAAATTACTAGCAAATCAATACTATAACTAGATGATGGTTTGGCTGGAAAAAATTGTTGAAAAAGAATAGCAGAGTTCATAATTGCCGTTTTGCATTTTTGTACTATTTTGTTAGGGCAAAGCTATCGATAGAACTCAATTAACTACTAAGAAAACATAGCTAATAAGCTCAAACTCGATCGCCTGATTATGCCAAATCAGAAAAAGAAAGCTCACCATCAGCAAAGAGAAAAACTTCAAATCCCTGAGTAGAAGCAGTACTCTCACCGAAAATATCGCTGTGAGTAAAATTAACCTCATTATTTCCACCCGCTCCGATTGCGATCGCAAACTCACTCTGGTGATATTCAGTGAGATCGTAAATATCGCGATCGCCTTCTCCCCCATCAAAGTGTCCCTGTCCAAAACCTTTGACCAAATCATTACCAGAGCCAGTATTAACTGTAACCGCTCCTTGAGTAATGGGATCGGCTGCAAATCCATCTACACGTGTGCCAGATAGTTGGGCAGAAGCAATGACTTCATCATTCCCCGAACCTGTCACTATCTCTAGATCGCCTAAAATTCCCGCAGTTAGACCCTCACCATCGTTATCAGCAGTTCCGATAACTTTGTCATTACCTCTTCCAGTGATGATTTGTGAACCTCCTGTATCGGGTTGTTGAGCAATCCCAGCCATAAAATCAAGATCGGGATCGTTAGTAGTTCCAGAGGCTATGCCAATGACTTCATCATTACCTTTTCCCGTGATGATTAGATCTTCAGAGCCTTGTTGAACAATTCCTGTTATTTGGTCGGCACTACCACTGGCTTCTCCAACTACTTTATCGGCACCACTGCCTGTGTCGATCGTACTGTTTGATTTGACAATTCCGACAATAGGAACTAGGCTACCATCATCTGAAGTTGCAGTACCACTGGCTTTGCCGATGACCTCATCAGCACCGTTTCCCGTGTTAATCTCGTGCTTTCCAAATTGTTGACCAATCCCCACGATACCAGCAGGTATTTCTCCTAGTTCTCCAGAAATTACCTCTAAATTACCACTGGCTTCTCCAATAACTTTATCGGCACCAATGTCCGTAATAATTTGCTGATTTCCGTAAGCTTGAATAATTCCGAACAGAGATCCAGATGCATTACCATTAGCTTCTCCAAAAACTATGTCATTACCAACGCCCGTAAAAATCTTATTTCCACTTAGATTATCGTCACCAAATTGAACAATTCCTTCGATAACCAATCCATTGCCATTAGCTTTGCCAATAACTTCGTCGTTACCATTGCCAGTAATAAGCTCGGTATTTCCTGGTACTTGAGCAATCCCTTCGATCAACCTTGCCTGACCATCAGCTACGCCAATAACTTTATCGTCACCATCACCAGTGACAATTAGATTATTCGTTGTAGACAAATCTGGATCTCTAAATTGAACGATGCCTGTTAGGACCTCTATTGCAGTACCTCTTGCTTCTCCAATAACTTCATCCGCACCCACACCTGTATCGATTTTTGAGGAGTAGAAATCAGCAATACCTATAATCTCATTACTATTAGAGCTAGATGCCAAGCCTAATATTTTATCGTTTCCGCTTCCAGTGGATATGGAAGCTGAGACAAAGCCATCACTATTACCATTAGCAGCCTGTGTTATTCCAAGAACCGTAAAAATTAAAGATTCACCAGTATATTCAACATCACCAAGAATTATGTCACTTCCAGAACTGGTATCGACAGACCCTCGGTTATCAATCCCAACAACAATTTCAATTGGTGTACCGTCAGGAAGAAGCTCAAAAACCGTAGGTACATCTGTTGTATAAATACTAGAGATCGAATCGTCACCTGCTAGTGTGGAAACAGAAATGTCACCAGGGATTGAAATTACATCATTTTCTGCTACGACATCAGAACGCGAGGAAAAATCGAAGCTATCTAATAAAATAGTCATATAAACTGCCTTAATTTAGTAGGTAAATACTCGGTCTTTTTTCATGTAGACTGATTGTAAATTTAGTTGTAAAAGGAACAATTAAATTGAGACAAAATGAATGCTGATTGAGACAAAATGATTGGGTTTAATTGCTAAAAGTTAAGCAAAGGTAATTAGGAGATCGCCCAGTTTTCGGCTCGCCTGAAGCTTTATTCCTATTACCCTTTAGCGTTACAGCCTAATGATTTTAACCAGGATGCCAACCTGAAACTATTGGGATCGATATTATTACTAGAGCTATTATGAGATTGATGAGTCAAGCAATCGACACCAGAAGCGACTACATCGCTGGGTGAAACACCAAAGTACTGTCGAAACTGGCGAGTAAATTGCTGTCGATTATTAAAACCCCAATATTGCGCTATCTCGATTATCTGCGATCGCTTTGCGTTACTATAAATCAAATGTTTATAACAACGCTGTAATCGTAACTGATTGATATAACGAGCAACACCACCATAGGTTTGGAATAAACGGTAAAGTGTCGCGCGCGAGCAGTTAAATTTGTTAATCAACATCTCTATTGATAATTTTGGGTTGCGTAAATTCGCAGCAATAAAATCTTTAATCAGCAATTTTAGTTCAGCCTCAATAATTTCCTCTGCAACATCAATCTGTTCAAATTCTCTTTGAAACATAGAAGAAACCATGTGCGTGGTTGCTCGCGCTACAGTACTCGCATCGGCTGGTTTAATCGTATCGACTTCTTCGCACAGAGAAATCATAAAGTTTTTTAATAACCTGCCTCTAGTAGAATTAATAGGCAAGCTTAAGCCCGCTAAGTTATTAATAGAACCCCAATATTCTTGTAATAATTCGCGAGGAATAGTAATAGTAATTACCTCAGAAAAAGGGGAAATCGTACTACTAAAAGACTCATAACCTAGATCCATCATCACAATGTGTTTTGACGACTGGATAAAATCTCGTCCACCGTTATGAGCATGACAACTGCCCTGGGCATACCACTGCATGACAATATGATCGCTATCATCGTGACGCAATAAGTGCTTTCTATTTCGCACAAAAAATTGTGAAGAGAACCCACCTTTGGCTACTACAATTTGGTCAATTTTCACCATCCTATGGTGTATGTGTCGCACATCGTGATCTTCCTTCTTTTCACTCAGAAATAAAGGCTTAATACCTTCACGCCAAAAGTCAAATACATAGTCTGCTTCTAACGATTGAGAGTCAAACTCAATAATATCGAGACTGCTGCTGTTTGACTTTTTATTACCTGGTTTTTCCGATCTTGTCTTCACTTTCTAAATCTATTCTGTTCGGCAATTGTGTTAGTTGCATAGCTAACTTGTGGCGGTATGACCTAATGATTTAAACCAGGATGCCAACCTGTAACTATTGGTATCGATCTTGTTGCTATTAGGGTTGTCACTAAATCTGCGAGTCAAATTATTCACACCAGAAGCGACTACATCAGTGGGGGAAATACCGAAGTATTGTTTGAATTGACGGGTAAATTGCTGTCGATTACTAAAGCCCCAAAATTGGGCGATTCTGGTTATTTGCGATCGCTTTACATTACCAGAAACTAAATGTTTATAACAACGTTGTAATCGCAATCGATTAATGTAATTAGCAACGCCACCCTGCGTTTGAAACATACGATAAAGCGTCGCGCGCGAGCAATTAAATTTCTTGACCAGCATATCTATTGATAATTGCGGGTTACGTAAATTTGCAGCAATAAAATCTTTAATCAGCAATCTTAGTTCGACCTCAACAATTCCTTCGGTAGCATCAATCTGTTTAAATTTATCTTGAAACATAGAAGAAACCATGTGCGTGGTTGCCTGCGCCACAATACTCGCATCGGCAGGCTTAATCGTATCGAGTTCTTCGCACAGAGAAACCATGAAGTTTTTCAACAGCGCGCCCTTAGTAGAATTAACAGGCAAGCTCAAGCCTGCCAAATTATCAATAGAACCCCAATATTCCTGTAATAATTCACGAGGCATAATCACAGTAATCAGTTCAGAAAAAGGAGCAATCGTACTGCTAAAAGTTTCATAACCCAAATCTACCAGTACAATATTTTCTGGTGACTCTATAAAATTACGCCCACCATTGTGAACGTTACAACCTCCCTGGGCAAACCACTGCATCATAATGTGGTCGCTATCATCATGACGCAATAAATGCTTTCTGTCTCGTATAAAAAGTTGCGAAGAGAACCCGCCTTTACATACTACAATTTGGTCGAGTTTTACCAGCTTGTGGTATAGATAATTTACGTCGTGATCTTGTTTCGTTTCGCCTAATATTAAAGGTCTTATCCCCTCACGCCAAAACTCAAATACATTGTCTTGTTCTAAAGATTGAGAATCAAACTCAACAACATCGAGACTGCTGTTATTTGATTCTCGATCGCCTGATTTT
The DNA here is from genome assembly GCA_015207195.1 of Pleurocapsales cyanobacterium LEGE 10410. Classification (GTDB taxonomy): domain Bacteria; phylum Cyanobacteriota; class Cyanobacteriia; order Cyanobacteriales; family Xenococcaceae; genus Waterburya. The sequence goes on along the minus strand of JADEXJ010000192.1, from coordinate 5,723 downwards.
TTTAAGATGGTGTTCACTTTTAAAATTGATTTCGTTCGATAATTGTTCTATAAATAGGCGAACGAGGCACGCTGAAAGAAGCTATTCATCGTTGTAAGAAAAAAAGATTTAGACGCATTAATGTAAATCATTTCCCAGAACTGACAATTTCTGCTAAGCTTTCAGGCGATCGCCAGATACGGCAAATACTCTTCAAGAGAAGAACAAGTTAGCGATAACAAAATTAAGCATTGGGGTACTATCCGTTTCTAACCGAAAAGTTTCTTTTGGCATTTCTTTAACTGCTTCACATTAGAGTTCAACCGCTTTAGCTAAAAAAAATACCAAGAATTCAAAATAACTGAATCCTTAGTATTTAGATGGTTGACTATTTCTCGATCGAATTTAGGCACGAAACATACTCCGTTAGCGATTGACGAGCGACCCACAGCCCCGATCGGGGCAAAGTTCCTTCGGAACGCTGGGGCGTAAGCCCCGTTCGACGTAAGGCGCTAGGGAACCCTAAAGGACTTCCTTCGGTCGCGCGCGAGTTTGGCACTTCTCAAAATACAAAATTGATTATAGTTTCAAATGTACAACAAACAACTATTTTGAGATAAAATGATTGCTGGTTGAGACAAAATAAGCGTTAATTGAGACAAAATGATTGAAATATATTACGAAAAGTAAAGCATAATGGTCGCGAAGCCAAACATTTCCTCGCTGCTGCTGGGCTGTTATTCATTTAAACTGCATCCTTTTTTAGTTACGTAGAGGCGTTATAAATACTTAGATACTCGCCAGGCATGACGAATATTCTCTAAATGAGGAGCAAGCCGACGATTTACAAAATTAAGCATTGGGGTGTTGTCTGTTTCTACCCGAAAAGTTGCGTTTGGCACTTCTGGTACTGCCTCGCATTGAAGCTTAATTGCCTTGCCTAAGAAGAGAATACTCTGACTGAGAGGTTTATAATCTGGGTGGACATACATCTGAGTGTAGCGAATGGTATCGGGAGCAATACGATGATTAATCATCCAGCCAACTACTTGGTCTCGATAGCGCAATCCCAAGCTATTTAAAGGTTCTATTTTCTTTTCTTCAATAAAAGGACTAAACCTTCTCGTCAAGGGGTGAGTATCCATTAAGCCTTTGATATAGTCTCTGTCGGCTTCGGTTAAACTACGCCAGGGAAATATAGTGTAATCATTGGCAAGATTCGGAGATAGCTTGTCAAGATATTTGATAACACGAGCATTTTTTATTTTAGCTGTCGTGCCATAACAGATTAAAGCCTTAGCTTCTGGTGCCAACCAATTTTGTCCTTTGAGAATTTTTTCTAAAGCTATTTGATAAGGATTATCGAGATACTTTAAAGATATTTCCTCACAACCCCGATGTTTGAGTTCGGCTGACATTTTTTGCAGTAGTGTCGTACCTATTCTTTGGCTGCGATATTCTGGCACGACGAAAAAAGAAAGAATCTGCCCAAAAGTTTTAGGAGGAGTTGCGGTTGTAGTAGCGTATTCAGCAAATATCAGTCCAATCGGTTCGGAGTCCAATTCCATTCCTATAGCAACTTTGGAACTATCGGGTGTAATCTTTCTTAGATAGGGACGAAAAGCAGGATAGGTTAATTCTTCATACCGAACAACGTTTGACTGCTCTAGTAGTAAATAGTCATACATTATTTATTTAATTTCATTTTAAAAACCAAAAAGCGAGTTTACGACCCTAAAACCTAAACTCGCCAAAGATAATATAGTTACTTAAATTTCAAACACAAACTGCTCGGAATTGCTTAGATCGAGAGCATCTGGTTCGATATCTACGGCGATGCCTTCGGCTAGCTTCACAATCGCAATTAGTTCTGGAGATGTACCGTCGTTGAAATAGATGCCCGTTCCCAAAGGTAATCCATCGGGAGATGCACCCAAAGAATAACTAGCTACCTCACCCGCTAACTGAATTTTATCCTCTCCTTCAGAGTTGAAATCGGCGATCGCAGCATAATCATTAGTTCCAGCAGTACTAACATCGCCGTCATTATAAAAGACGCTAGGAGTACCAAAAGGCGATCTTTGTCCTAAGACAAAAACATCATGCCCCTTTCCTCCTGTCAAAACATCTATTTCTCCTAATCCAGGCTGGGTCACAAAAGAACTAGCTCCTGTCAGAGTATCCGCGCCTCGACCACCATAGAGCAAATCATTTCCCGAACTACCAACAACTTCATCGTCACCGCGATCGCCATAAACCGAATCATTCCCCGCAGCACCAAAAACTATGTCATCGCCTTTGCCACCCCGAACTAAATCGTCTCCCGCAGCACCGCTAACAATATCATCATCTCTTCCACCCAAAACCGTGTCATTACCCTGACCGCCAGTAACTTTGTCGTCTCCCGCACCACCATCAAGGGAGTCGTCCCCAATCCCAGTAGCATCGTCGATATCGCCAAAAATCAGATCGTTACCCTTTCCCCCCAGAACCGTATCGTTACCCTCCTCGCCAATTAAAACGTCTGTTCCCGTACCACCGTCAATAAAGTCGTCGCCAAACCAGCCCCGAATATAGTCAGTTCCAGCCTCACCAAAAAGGCGATCGTCACCCTCGGCACCAAATATGTTTTCTTCGCCTTTACCGCCGAAAACCGTATCGTTTCCAGCTCCCGCACTGACTACATCATCATTACCCTTTAGCGCCCTAATTACATCATCTTCGGGTGTACCGAAAAGTAAATCGTTTTTTGTCGTACCAAAAATTTCCGCCATTTTCTATGTAACAAATATTCTCTTGCAAATACTAATTTGGGTCATGCAACCACTGCCAAAATTTAAATTTGGCTCGCAAATGAATTATAAATTCCGCTATCAAAAAAACCTGACATTGAGACAAAACTCACTCCGACTGAGACAAAATGATTGTATTGCGTTGCAAAACATGAAGAAATTGCGATTAGGCTTTCGCCTAGCCTACGGATCGCCAAAATTTACAATCTATCTATTATTCAGAGTTTTCTATCACCTTTCTAATCTACTGACTATTAATCAATACTAATAAAATTCTCTAAGTACAGGACAAAAATTGTAGAGAATGCAAAAATTCATCTTGTTTAAGATCTAAGTCAGTAACAATCGAAGGGGTTTGAGTAGAATTCAAAAGCCGTTTTTCTCATTTAGCTAGTTTGGGATTGAGAACAATTCAGATTGGGGTAATCAACGAAGTGTTCGCGGGTTTTATTTCTAGCATCGGCGCGATTGTTTTACTTTGGTATGGAGGTAATCTAGTGATCGCCTCAAACAGCTTGAGTATCGGACAGCTATTAGCATTTAAAGCAATGACCGATAACTTTTTAGCTTTCATCGCTACCTTAGTTAGCTTCGTTGATGAATTTACTCGCGTCAAAACCGCCACACAAAGACTGGGAGAAGTTATTGATGCTACGCCAGAAACCAAAAACGAAATAGATAAGGCATGGGTATACATTGCCGATGACGATGACATTATTTGCGATCGCCTTTCTTTTCATCACTCAGGCAGGATCGATCTGCTATCAGATTTCAATCTAACTCTCCCTGGAGGCAAAGTAATTGCTCTAATTGGTCAATCTGGTTGCGGTAAAAGCAGCTTGGCTAAATTAATAGCGGGGTTATATAGCTATCAGTCAGGAAATATTCGTCTGGGAATTTACAACCAATCGGATATAGCAATTGATTGTCTGCGCCAACAGGTTAAGTTGGTTCCTCAAGAAGCTCATTTTTGGAGTAGATCGATCGTCGATAATTTTCGATTAGGAAATCCTTATATTACTTTTGAAGAGATCGTAGAAGCTTGCCAAATTACCCAAGCAGACGAATTTATCAAAGAGCTTCCCGATAAATATTTAACCGTTTTAGGAGAATTTGCTTCTAACCTATCGGGTGGTCAAAAACAAAAATTGGCTTTAGCCAGAGCCATTGTCGATTGTCCTCCCATTTTAATTTTAGACGAAGCTACCTCTGCATTAGATCCTGTCAGCGAAACAGAAGTACTTAACTCGGTGTTAGATCGGCGTTCTGGCAAGACTACTATCTTAATCAGCCATCGCTCTAAAGTTATCCAGCAAGCCGACGTAATCATTCTGCTAGAAAAAGGGCGTGTAGAAATGCAGGGCTTTACTAACGATTTGTACTATCGTTCGGGAAAACATTTAGATTTTCTAGTTAGCTAAACATACTCTAATCATCATCAAGATAAATTAATGTTAACCAATAATAGTTTATTTGTCAGAGCAGAACAAGATTGGAATCTGAATGAGATATATCAAGCTGTCATAAAACTCAAAAACAAAGACGATCGAGCTAAAGATTTAAGTAATAGAGACAAGATAATTTTATCTGGTTTATTGTGTAGCTATCATCCAGAGATTATTGCTCGACAATTACCAGGAGCATCATATTCTAAGGGGTCATTGTCAGTAATCAGTCCATCTTTGCCAAAGAACAGCCATTTAGAAAAACCGTTGTAAGATTCGACGATATTGGTACAGGCAGTAATTTGTCTTCTCAAACCCATGTCAGAAATATATTGGAGTAGAAACATGGTTCTGACTACTCTGCCTAATTCACGGAAAGCTTGATAGAGTCTATTTTTACGGCTGTAAGTTCCCAGTTTTCTCAAGATAGTTGAAGGCATTAATTTTCCCGCCCTGATGGACAAAACCACTCGCATTAAATCTTGCCAGTGGGTTTTGATTAACTCCCAATTAATTACATCGCCAAATGAAGGTTCGAGATATTGGTACTTATCGTCAGCACTGGCGCGATAAAAGTTACAGTCTTTCCAATTCCGAATCCTCGGCATTAACTTGATACCCAACAAGTGAGCCAAAGCAAATACAGGAGATGACTGACCTTGAGTATCAGCATGGAGAGTATCAGGCTGAATATCCGAGGTGTTTTTTAGCAGTCCATCGAGAATATAGACGGCTTCCCAGACTCCACAAGTAATAAAGTGAGTAAACAGGGCAATATAATTGTCGGCTACATGGTGATAATACTAAATCCTGTTCGTACAGGTTACTTTTAATCGCCCCCTAAATCCCCCAAACTTGGGGGACTTGAAGAATTCGATAATAACTTTTACCAAGCGGATTTAGTATAAGCAATACCACCATAGCCTCCGTACCTGATGTGATATTCTGCCACTAAATTATTCTCGTAGATATTAAACTTAGTTCCATCGGCTGCTGCCCTTTTCCCCGTACCCCAGATTTTAGGAAGGTTAAAGCGATTGTAACTTGGGAAAAGATACAGATTTCAAAGGGACGGCGTAGATACATGGGATTGTTTCTCTTCTGGGTTTTAATCAATTTACGCCAGGCTTCTGAGATAAAATCTAACTCCACTGTTGGAGGCAGCCATTTTCCTCTTCGATGTTCGTTATCGAGTAAGAAGGTTACTGCTTCTATTACCGATTGGTCTTGAGTTGTGGAACGTAGCTCTAAGCCTTGAATCAGCTTAAATAAAGAAGCACGGTAGTTTGAGTAGTACTGCCATAGTAAGGGGAGGTAATTATCATTGTTGTAAGCGGTGACTTCTGACAAATTTGCGCGGATCTTCTCGCTTCCACCATGAGAATGTTTTTTACTATGCCTATGAATGTCAGCTTAGTTACGCAAACGTAATAGTTGGCAACGGATTTGGCAACTGTAATAATCAAGAATCTAAATATGTCAAAGCCTATTCTCCTGACATCCTCAA
>JADEXJ010000191.1 GCA_015207195.1 Pleurocapsales cyanobacterium LEGE 10410 | reverse complement strand
ATTGCGGGGCAAATGTTTGACAATGAGTATGATTTAGCAATGACGGTAATACAAGGAATGGAAAACCGAAGTGAAAGGGGTAATTATCACTTAGAGCGTTTTATATTTAATTCCGCCTAGCTACTTATTACCTATTACTTATTACTTTATTAACCTTCCTCCAAACAATGATTAGAGTTTAATGCAGCTTCAATTTCTGAGACAATTTCATCTTTATTCTCATACAGCATAAACCATCAACTATGACACTCGACTGCTTCAAAATAGCGACATCCCTGACAAGGACCATCGGGATTTACCGCACAGCGCATAATTTCCGAGCGAGCATTAAAACGACACTCAGCATTACCAATTATATAGCGATCGCCAATTAAGGTAGTTTCTTCTGGTCTTTGAGATTCTTGAACATGAAGGGTAGCTTTGTCAAAGCGATAGCCTCCCACACGATATTGATAGAAATGATGGCGTTCGAGAATCGCATAGGTTTTGCCTCCAAAGTCCATGTAGCTTCCTGGTTGGAGTTGGCGATCGAGATTGAGTTTGCCAATACATTGACGAGCGGGGGTAAGAATAATTTCTGTAGGTAATAGATTTTTCTTGAGCGACATGAATACTGATTAAAGTCTAGGCTTTATTGAAAAATAGTAACGTGTTCTAGCTGTTTTAGGCAGTAATTATAAGCATCTGTGCATAATTTAAGCCACACGACTACAGAAGTATAATAAGTTGCCACGAGAAATATTTTGTCTCCCCACAACCACAAGTCTAAGATATCTCACGGTTATTTTACCTAACTAATATTGTTTAACTACCATTTTTGGGAATCATAAGCACAATGCCTTCGTATTTTTGGTTGGGTGGTTATGGATCGAAAGTTAATTATAAAAGCTTTAGAAAGTGCCTGTGGCAACAGAAATTTTCAATTTCAGCTAGTGCTTCAGGATTCTTGTCTACATATATGTGTTAACCGCAAAGCAGATTATCAGCCAGACTATTCATTGTTGGAAAAAAATGCTGCTGCTGCGATCGCTGCTTTATCTCTCGATTCTGTCAAAAATATTTATTTATATAGTCGCAAATCAGGTGAAGCTAAATCAGACTGGCAAACATCGATCAATTTATCTACCGAGATCGATTCGGCAGATTTGCCAACAGAAATCAATTTAGATCAGCTACCTACCAGGATTGATTTAGATTACATACCCACAGAAATCGATTTAGACCACATACCTACAGAAATTGATTTAGACTACGTACCTACGGGTATAGATTTCGAGATTGGAGATACTATTGCCAACATTGGCATTACCGAAAACAGCACCTACTTTACTGATTTTGAAGAAGTCAATAGTACAGGTATAGGAACAGGTACAGGAGACACGGGGTTATTGTATGATACAGGACTGATTCACGGTACTCCATTCAAGGAAGATAAGATTAAAACCTTTTTTACCGATCCGATAGCCACAGAATCCAACGATTCAGATACGAGCAGTAGTAGTTTAGCTCAATATTGTTTTATTGCCGATAAAAGATTGCTTACCAGCAACACAATTTCTCCCCATAGAAAGACAATACGACTGGTAAGATTTTTTCATCATCTGTCAGACAACGATCAACACAGGCTATTACCTGCCTTAGATAATTATTTTCAATACAACAAAGTTCCCAATCTCAAGTCATCTAAAGCCATACAAAAATGGTTAGAACAAATCATCGCCTTAAATGACAGAGAGCGGTATACATTTGCGATCTGGTTGAGTCGCTATTGTTTTGATAGTTGTGCAACTTTAGAAAAATTTAAAGCTGTAGTAGCTCAAAACGACGCGGTTATTAACGTTAGAAAAGCCCAAGGAAGCAAGCCTAAATATCGTTTTACTCCTGCTAATACCAGCACAGCAAAATCTGCGATCCAAGATTTCCAACTGAACGAATTGCCTGAAGAAAAACCTCAATTGTTTTCCGTAGTTCAGGAATTTATCGTACCGTTTGTTTGGACAGTAGGCACAGTAATTTTGTTGATCTTGGGAATTAACAGTAACTCTAATTTACAAGCAATTTCTCCTTTGTGTAACAATACCATTGGTTCTGCTGCCTACTGTGGTTTGACTGTTAATTTGGCAGGAGAGAAAGCGATACAAACATCGTCTCCCAGTGTGTTTCCCCTAACAGAGATAACTGAGACAGTTGCTACCTATGGCTGTGAGAGATATGCCAATTTTAAAGCGGGTTTTTCTCCCAAGATCGACCCCAAACAAACTCCTGTAATCTCTAGTTACGGAGAAAGGGTTTTCCCACATATTTATGTCGTGGAGGTGCTACAAAAATATGCTAATCAAACCAAAAACCTCAAAGTAGGGTGTGTATACACGGCAGGATTGGGAAAGCGATCGCCCAAACTATTGGCTGCTAGGGTTATTCCCCAAAATTGGGCGATCACAGGCAGCCTAGAGCAGCCTGAATCGAAGTACGGTTTATCTTTTGGCATCTATACCAATTCGATCAATCTGGGTTTACACACTATATTTGCTGCTATCGGAGTGGCAAGCAGCTCATTGCTAAATTTGGGTATAAAAATACAACGTTCTCAAACTATTTATCTAGTAGCCTTGATTTTGGGAATTGTGCAGCTAATCGCAGGAAATTTGGTTCTAGGCTTAGTTAGCACTATGGTTTTGTTGATTGTGACTATTTTAGGTGTCAGCTTATTGTTTAAAGATTTTCAAATTGATTGGAATCGAAATATTTCCTTTGTCTCGATCAGCGTGCTAGTTATTATCGCTGTTCAATTTTTATTTTATGGGTTGTGTTTAGAATTGATTAAAAACTTAGCCTAAAAAAATAGCGGTTGTGCAATTAAAGTAAGATTTGTACGGTTAATATTTTTTCTTGAATTATAAAAAGCAGTGAGCAAAATCACAATTGTTAGCGATCTAGATCATAATATTTAAGCAAGATATAGACGATATTAAAGAAGAGATAGAGCTATGCAACAGATACTCTCTGTTACAACATCCTCCAGTTTGGTACCTGGAGGCTTTTTTTTGGGAATTTTTAATTGAAGTAAGATAATTCACAATTCACATTAACAATAAATTGTGTCAGAATGTAAAGCGTGTTAGTTGCATCTTCAATTGAACAAATTAGAACTCCTACAGCGATCGCTCTTGGTAATTTTGACGGCATCCATCAAGGGCATCGTGTAGTGCTGCAACCAGTTATCAATTCCTGCCAAACTTCTCAACAGCCTCACGTTTATCCTTCTGTAGTAAGTTTTAGTCCCCATCCTCGTGAGTTTTTTACTGGAGGTAAAGTACAGTTATTAACACCGATCGACCAAAAGGCAGAGCTGCTAGCGGATCTGGGTATCGAGCAGTTGATTCTTTTACCATTTAATCGCGATTTAGCTTCTCTCAATCCTCAGCAGTTTGTGGAGCAGATTTTAGTTAAACAGCTACAGGCTGACTTGATTAGCGTTGGCTCAGACTTTCGCTTTGGCTATCAAAGGCAGGGTACGGGAGAAGATTTAAAAAATATTGCTGCCAGTTTCGGCATTAAGGTACACCTTAATTCTCTACACGAGTATCATGATAGTAACAACCAGGCAGTGCGGGTAAGTAGCTCTTTAATTCGTCAAGCTTTACACAATGGTGAGATTAAGCTGGCTAATGCTATGTTGGGTAGACCATACAGCCTGATCGGAACGGTAGTTACGGGACAACAATTGGGGCGAACTATTGGCTTTCCTACGGCAAATTTGCAACTCCCTCCAGAAAAGTTTTTACCTCGATACGGTGTGTATTCAGTAGATGTACTGCTTGAAGAGACGGTGTTTAAGGGAGTGATGAATATTGGCTGTCGTCCTACAGTTGCAGGGGACGCTCCCACTATTGAGGTGCATTTGCTCAACTGGTCTGGAGATTTATATGGACAAACTCTCAAGGTCAATTTGATTGAGTTTTTGCGTCCAGAACAAAAGTTTGCTTCAGTAGAAGCTTTGAAACAACAAATTACTAAAGATTGTCAAGCAGTATTAAACTACTGATAATTAATAGTTATTGATGGCATGACTAAAATATGGAAGAATCAGTAACTAATTCGAGTAACTCTTTGTTGCAACCTGGTACGCTATGGTCAAAAACCAAGCAGCAAACTAAGTTTGCCCGTGAGTGTGGTGCGCTCAAATCCATTGAAACCGAACATCATGTAATTCAACAGGATAACATTTCTTTTGTAGTCCGAACTCTATCTAATTTAGCTCGCAAAGAACAGGCGAGAAAAAAGCAGCGTCAACAAGAACACAAAATAGGCAAGAGTGTCGATCCGTTTTTACCCTGTGAGCCAGATTTGTTTGTTGGCAATATTTCACCAAGTCATTTTTGTCTGCTAAACAAGTTTAATGTAGTAGACAATCATTTGCTAATCGTTACCCGTGTTTTTGAAGAACAGACTGACCTACTAAATCTACAGGATTTTGCTGCTTTGGTGTCTTGTATGCAGGAAATAGACGGACTGGCTTTTTTTAATGGAGGTAAAATTGCGGGAGCTTCTCAACGACATAAGCATCTTCAGCTTATTCCTTTACCCTTTTTGCCTAATGTAGTTCATGTTCCCATAGATGAGGCGATCGCCGATATATCTTTTAAAGATTCTCTGGGTAGAATTAATAGCTTTCCGTTTCGCCATAAAGTCGCCACCTTAGATTTACCTTGGAATGATTCTCCTACAGAAGCTGCCCAAACTATGCTAGAACGCTACCATGCTTTATTAAACCAGGTAGGCTTGGAAACCAATCCCCAGATGCAACAGCAGCCAGCAGCATATAACTTTTTGGTTACTAGAAACTGGATGTTAGTTGTACCGCGATCGCAAGAGACTTTTCAAAATATTCCCGTCAATTCTCTAGGTTTTGCTGGTTCATTGTTTGTGCGAGATCGTGAAGATCTACAATTGTTGAAGGAATTAACACCCCTGAGGCTTTTGGCTGAAGTTGCCTTTTCTTGATCGGACAACTCCGTATTGTAGTCGATTTATAGCAAGATGAAATACTTAGATATTTGCAGCAAATGATTGACTTATATCAGGTTCGGATGAACAGTTAAAACGAAAGGATGAAGTAGCGAGTCCCTAAAGGGATACCGTAAACATATAGCGAGTAGCGAGTAGCAAGTTTTTTAGATAAGGTTTTGAGTACTTCGTGAATGCATATTTTATTTAAAGTAATTATCAGGGCTTGATATTAGGGATTTGGGGAAAAGTTTAGTAGAGCGATCGCCTAGTCACCTGATTCGTAGCATTCTTTTGGCTATTTCATATCAGAAATTTAAGGCGCGATCGTTACTGCTGTTATGCCTCACCTGGCTATTCGTTCGGTATTTTAAAATTGCATCTTGGTGCATGCTTCTAGGTAACGGCATCGAATCTAATCTTGGTTTGGCTGCTTGCTTCTTTGCTCAATTTCTTCTAAGGTTTTTAGCAAGATACGTCTGGCTTGCAAATTCCAACCCCATTTTTGAATGTTGATCGCGATGGGAATACCAATAGCAGGAGCAAGAAAATCTACAGGCTGACGTAAAGAAATACCAAAAAGCAAACCCAAACCTCCAATTCCCCAGAAAGGTAGGGCTACGGTTTGACGTTGTTCTTCAATTAGTTTGCCAAAAAAACCCTTGGGCATTTCTTCTAGTAGTGCTGCTTTTACTTCTTTTTGTTGAGCAGGAGTTACAGAAATTCCAATTTTACGTCGTAGCCTTTCAATTTTACGGGCATCAGTACTGTATTGGGTTAACTCATCTTCAGCCATCAAAATTAATCTTTCTAATTGAGACATTGATTGATATTTGATAAAAACTAGTAAACTATTTAGTAAATTAAATGATCGTTGAATTGTTTAAAATTTGCATATTTTAGTTAGCCTTAGTCAAGACTATCATTTTTTTGATCTCAAAAGTCACTATTAATCAATATCAAAGTGCTGCTTTGAGTAAGCTTGAATTTACCTAAATATTTGATGTCCTGTATTAACCAACGGCAACAAATAAAAACTATCAAACCGATTACATGAACTTTTCTCCTCCATTAACCACCCTCGCTACTTACCTCGCTGGAGAATTTGATAATCGACAGCAAGCCTTGGAACACCCAGCTTGGTATGTTAATTTGCGTCTTTGGATACGTCCAGTGCCGATCTTCACAGACGATAGTATTACCCTCTTTGCCGAACAAGCAAATGTAATCAAGCTCGATCAACCGTATCGACCGAGAATTTTGCGTCTAAGACAAAGAGCAACGATAGAAGTAGAATTTTATATGTTTAAAGACCTAGCCACGGCTCAAGGTGCAGGACAAAATCAGGATTTAATTCAACAAATAACTCCAGAAAAAATTGAATTTTTGCCGAACTGTACGTTAAAAGTATCTACTCATCAGCTTGCTAACCATAAATATTATTTTGAAACTACACCCATGTCGGAAGAACCCTGTCAGGTCAATTATCAGGGGACAACTTTCCAGGTTTTTTTAGGATTTAAAGCTACCGTAGACGAGCTACAGACTTATGACAAAGGCATTGATTCAGCAACGGGTCAAGGAACTTGGGGGGCATTAATGGGTGCTTATCGCTTTAACAAACGCCAAGATTTTTCCAACGAATTAAATTTATAGTAATTAAGCTTACAATGAACAAAATATCTTTATTGTGGGAAATTCCTCTAGCTTTATTATCTTTCATCTTTTACAAGATAATGAAGTTTGTCATTGGTAACGTATTTACAGTTTACCTAGCTATCGACAAAAGAAAAGCCACTCAGTGGCGAGTATTATCGGCAAAAACGATTAATGCTCCCTTAGTTTTACCAGTTTTAATGACTAAAGGACCTCGATGGAATACTCATGCGATTATTGGTACTTTAGGACCTTTTGCTGTCAAAGAAACTATAGCTATAGACCTGGAAACTGCTAATAAATCCTCGCGTTCTTGGATTGCAGTAGTTTATAGTTTTCCTGGTTACAAAACAATTACCAGCATAGAATCGGAACAGCTCGACCGAAGCGATCGCTGGCATACAGTTGAACTTGCTCCTGGTAAATATTCTTTGGGAGTTCGTTATTATAATCGTGCTGATACTGTTAACTATCCTGCCGTAAAAGTAGACGATCAAATATATGTCGAGTCTTACAATGTTCCTAGTAATATTAATGACTACTATTACAATTTGATCGAGGCGAAAAACTGGTTTTATTCCAGCCTACACTACTATATTTTTACGATCCTTAAATTGCGTCAATATTTACCAGAAACCTTTGTCCGCAGAGAGTATTTACCAGTAGGCGCGCCTGCAACTCATTTTGCCTATAACTATCTAGATGCACAACAGGCTTTAGAAATAAAAATTGAGCCGAAAATCATCGAGCAGTTTGATATTTACTTTACTCTTTATGACCGTTCTAGCTTCCCCTTAACCTGGTGCATAATCACCAACACAGAATATATGCTCTCACCACAACAGACAACAGGTTACTTTTTATTGAGAATTCGCCCCAAACCCGAATATTCAACCACTGCTGTTAAAGTGAAATCACAGCTCGCATCTTGGGATAGCTCAGTTCAACGCTGGCTGATTAGTGATTAAAAACAATGGGCGATCTCCTTGCCGAACAAGAATTTTTCTTGACGCTCTTGTTATCCTATCTAATCTATATCAAAGAATTAATAATGCCTTAATTTTTTTGCACTGTTACACCTATAAAAGCTATACTCCAATCGGATTTAATAAATAACTAATCTCGGAAAAGCATGGTAGCGGTAGCAATCTTAGCAGCAGGGCGTGGCACTCGCATGAAGTCCGATTTACCCAAGGTCTTGCACTCATTGGCTGGGCGATCGCTTGTAGAAAGGGTACTTGATAGTTGTAGCTTACTCGATCTCGATAAGCAGATTGTGATTATTGGCTATCAGGGAGACAAAATTAAACAAGCTCTGAGTCATCGTCAGGAAGTAGAATTTGTCGAACAAACCAAACAGTTAGGTACGGGTCATGCAGTACAGCAACTGATGCCTCATTTAGAGGGATATCAAGGAGATTTACTGGTATTAAATGGCGATGCGCCTTTATTGCGTCCAGAGACTCTGCAACAGTTGGTCAAGACCCATCAGACCGAGCAAAATGCAGCTACTCTCTTGACCGCCAACGTACCCAACCCTTATGGTTATGGACGAGTTTTTTGCACGGGAGACAATCGAGTCAGCCACATAATTGAAGACCGCGATTGTAATATAGCTCAAAAGCAAAATCGTCGGGTAAATGCGGGAATTTACTGCTTCAACTGGCAAAAATTAGCCGAATCATTACCGAAGCTATCCACCAACAACGATCAACAAGAATACTATTTGACTGAGGTTATCGATTATTTGAGTTCCGTAATGGCTTACGATGCTGAGGATTATCTAGAAACCAACGGCATCAACGATCGCTGCCAGCTATCGGCAGCCTATGATATTCTGCAAGCGAGGATTAAAAACGACTGGATGAAAGCAGGAGTGACCATGATCGATCCTGATAGCATTACCATTGACGAGAGCGTTCAGTTAGAACCAGATGTAATTCTCGAACCTCAAACCCACCTGCGGGGCAACACTCATATTGCGACGGGTAGCCGTATTGGTCCTGGTAGCCTAATTGATAACAGCCAAATCGGTTCAAACGTCACTGTTTTATATTCAGTTGTCACTGATTCTGAAGTAGCAGCTAATACTACAATTGGTCCTTATTCTCATCTAAGAGGTGAAGTTAAATTAGGTGAAAGCTGTCGAGTGGGTAACTTTGTAGAGATTAAAAAAACTACCGTGGGTTCAAATACAAATATGGCTCACCTCTCTTATTTAGGTGATGCGACTTTAGGCGATCGCGTCAATATTGGTGCTGGTACAATTACCGCTAACTATGATGGCAAGCAAAAACATCCCACAACCATCAAGCAAGGTTCAAAAACAGGTTCCAACAGCGTCTTAGTCGCTCCCGTTACCCTAGGTGAGAACGTTACGGTAGCAGCAGGTTCGGTAGTTACTCACGATGTTAGCGATGATGCCTTAGTTGTTGCGCGATCGCGTCAGAAAGAAATCCCCGACTGGCACCAGAAAAACAATCAATGACCAAGAAATTAACTCAGACGCTACATCCAGCGTCTTTTTTTTGTATGGCTAGACAAAAAATTACCAGCTCCAGCGAGTCAATGGCGATCGCCCTAGTTATATTTACTCATTTACTTCTTAATCGCTATTGAAGTATCCGTTGTTTCACTCATTTACGATTGAGTAACTATTCACTATCTTTAATGGGTCTATCAGATTAAATCTACATCAAACGTTTACAGTTGCTATTTGTTTGACTTCGACTGGACTACAAACTGAGCGAGCTTCAATTGCGATTCAAGACTACGTTTGAAACAGTTAGTAGTGTTTTAGCTGTGAACATACTCAATTTTAATTGGCGATGTTATCTATCCAATGCCCAAAGCCAAGCTATTAACCAAGCATCATCTAAAATTTTTGAGCTTTCCCTCAGCTTTTCGTTCTACGATATTTCTGACTTGTGTTTTAGTTTTCGCTGTTTGTAGCATTAGGCAATCGGGAAATTTACAGTTCTTAGAATTAGCTGTTTTCGATCTAATGATGCGAGTACGAGGAGAAACCGAACCAGAGTCACGTATAACTGTAGTAGGAATTGGGGAATCCGATCTTACAGCATGGCAACAGTCTACTTTTTCCGATCGCCTGCTGGCAAAACTGATTAAAAAATTGCAAGAACATCGCCCTGCGGTTATTGGTTTAAATATTTATCGGGAGATCCCCCAGCCTCCAGGGAGTGCAGAATTACTACAGCAGCTAGAAGCTGAAAATGTAATTGCCATTGAGAGGATAGATCAAAATGGTGAGGTACCAGCCCCTTTTAATATTCCTCCAGAAAGGGTGGGGTTTAACCATTTGTTGCTCGACAATGATGGCAAAGTTAGACGTAACTTTATAGCGTTGGCCCACGGCGATCGCTCATCTTCTGAGGAGGACTTTTTATATTCTTTTGCGCTACAAATAAGCATTAACTATTTAGGAGCAGAAAATCAGTTAGAGATCGAGCCAGAATTTTTAAAGCTTCAAGAAACTATATTTCCTAACTTAAAAGCAAATTCGGGGGGTTATCAACTATCTACCTCCGATATAGTCGGTTCGCAAATACTGCTGAATTATCACTCACCAAATATAGCTAGACAACTATCTTTTGCCCAAGTCTTAGCAGGTGATTTTGACCCTGATTGGATTAAGGATCGGGTAATTCTCATTGGCTATACCGCACCGAGTAAAAAAGATATTTTTTCTACACCTTTCGGGGTAGAGCAGATGCCTGGGGTAGCAATTCAGGCTCAGATGATCGGTCAAATCTTGAGTACAGTTCTAGATGGAAGATCCCTGTTTAAATTTTTGCCCCAGTGGGGCGAGGTTGTCTGGATTTGGTTTTGGTCTTATACTGGAG
>JADEXJ010000021.1 GCA_015207195.1 Pleurocapsales cyanobacterium LEGE 10410 | reverse complement strand
CATAGAGCGACTGCCTCAAGAAACGCCTGGGGAGACTTGTCCTCTAGCTCGGTTGGAGAAATCCTGTCGAGTTACGATGGGTCGCTAAACCAGGAATCCCCGTCCTTTTAGGACGGCGGAGCGTCAAGATAAGTCACCGCCATTTGATTGATTACTAAGCAACTTGTTCCTAAGCCAAACAAGATAAAAGTAACGGGAGTAACCACGCCAACTATAAACCAGGTAGAAACATGAAGAAACAAGGTGATGGCTAAAACTGAAGCTATTCTTTTCGACCAAAGTATTTGAGAGACGGATCTTTCCCTTACTATCAAGATCAACGTAGCTACAGTCGCAATCAGGTTAGTAGGTACGAGAAATGAACAAATGGCAACACAATTATGGCGTGAAAATTCAAAAATAGGCTCTAAATAGAACATAGGTTACAGATTAAGTTATAAAAATCTATTCGTATGATTATATTCTCGATTGTAAATGAATATAAACTATTGAGTCAGAAACTAAAAAGCAGTTAAATTTTCCAACCCAATTTGGTTGGCTGCTGATAAATCTTTTTAAGAGTATTAATGTCTCGCGAGGAAATTGGTGGAGGATCGCTTACCTGAGAAAAATACAGCGCATCGCTTGGTTGTGAACTGTGTCCCCAAATGCCCAAAGCATGACCCAATTCGTGACGAACGGTAGCCAAAAGAGATACCCCTGCAAAATTAGGGCTAATTTGTATCGTCATCCGCAAAGCAATTACAGCAGGATCTTCCGTCAGATAAAACTCATAATTGGTTTCGGCTGCAACTGCTCTGGGTATATCATAAAGTCCTGTATCGGAATTTAATTTAATCTCTCTTTCGGGTTGCGATCGCCAGATAACTATATCTGCTGTTTCTTGCTCGGTTATTTCCTTCAAGGGAATATAAACATTCCATTCGGCGATCGCCTGTCTGACCGCTGTTACCCACTGTTTAAACCGTATATCTGCTGCGCTGTTGGTAGCAGTTGTAGGTTGCTCTACATATACTTTGAGGGGAAACCTTGACCAGACCAAATATCCCAGAGGTGACGGTTCGACTGCCTCAAAGTAATCTCCACTATTTGTCCGATCTTGCCAGTTGGCTAAGAATGACGGCAAGGGGTGAACTCTAGAGGGTGGTAAATCTGAAGATAATGATGGTTGGGAATAAACGCTGAAGTTTTGAACTGCAAGTATGGTAAAAAAAATAGCGATCGCCAAGACAATAATTCGATGCCATTTCAACCGCCACTGATTCATGTATTTAGTTTGATCTAACAACAGACTTATAACTTTCAGAAATCAAAGTCTTAATCATAGTTGGGACAACACCTAATCTATCGTTCCCCTAAACCAGGCAGCCAAAAGCGATCGCCGTCTATTATCCAATCCAACCCGCGCTTAGGACAATAGTTAAAGTTATGAAAGTAATACCCAATCCCCAGGTGATCCGATTTAAGGCATTTTCCGCACTTTTGGTGCTGGTAAACATTTGAGACTGACCGCCAATACCACCTAAGCCGTCTCCTTTGGGACTATGTAATAAGATCAATACAATTGTTAGAAAGGCACAAGCTGCCCAGATAATTTGCACTATTTGGTAAGTATTCATTACAAATATAAGTAAGAATTTTAAATTTTAAGACCGATCACTATTGTAGGCTGCCGATAGAGCTATATTCAACTTTTTCAACTGTTAGCTAGATTGAGGTTTGGTTCAATTACAGTCTCAATGCTTTAGTTGTTAGTTGTTAGAGACTGTTTGTAAATTAAACCTTGAGATGGCGAGAATGTTCGGTCTTTGTGGGTTACGGCAGACAGACAATCAAATATTGTAATCGACTAGATATTTATGCCTAACCCACCCTAATGGACTGACACAGCTAAAATAGTCCAATAAACAAGCGGGAAAAACCAGGAATATCTGCTGCATCTCAAAAACCCAATTGTTGGTAAGCAAGCAAATCATCTGCGTTGCGGTGCGACCCTGGCGATTTTTAATCGCCTAAGGAACGCCCTAAAGGACTAGCTTTATCCGCAGGTGTATCCTTTAGGGCGCGTCGCGCACCAAGAATCTGTGTTTATCTGTGGACTTTATCTTGATCATTATCTTGATATTCTAATTGGGGTTCGGTTTGGCTTTGCTTCGTAGATTGCTGGCTCGATCAAAGACCTCCCAGTCATTTCTTCGGGTTGAGGTATCTGCAATATTTCTAAGATAGTCGGGGCAATATCAGCCAGACAACCATCTTGTCTTAAAGGTACATCTGCACCATGTCCGATAATTTTTCTCTCCTCACCCTCAATCAAGATAAAAGGTACGGGATTGGTAGTATGGGCTGTCCAAGGATTGCCTTGGGCATCTCGCATATATTCAGCATTACCATGATCTGCTGTAATCAGGAGTGTTCCCCCAGCTTGGTTAACCTTTTCTATGACTCGCCCTACACAGCGGTCAACAGTTTCGATCGCTGTAACTGCTGCTTCTAAGTTGCCTGTATGTCCCACCATATCGGGATTGGCATAGTTAACCACGATTAAAGAATAAATACCTCGATCTACTGCCCTGCAAACTGCCTCTGTTACCGCTTCGGCAGACATTTCTGGGGCGCGGTCATAGGTGGCTACCATTGGGCTTTGAATTAATTCTCGGTCTTCTCCTTCAAACGGCTGTTCTAAACCACCGTTAAAAAAGTAGGTAACGTGGGGATACTTCTCGGTTTCTGAGGTGCGAAATTGGCGTAAGCCTTGATTGGCAATTACCTCTCCTAAGATATTTGTGAGATTTTGCGGTTTGAAAGCTACTTCAACCTCAGCATTGGGATCGTATTGAGTAAAGGTAACAAAGTGAATTGGCTCAATTTTTTCTCTAGCAAACCCATTAAAATTGTCGTTGATAAAAGCATAGGTAAGCTGTCTTGCCCTGTCTGGACGAAAATTGAAAAAAATTATCGAGTCGCCAGGTTTAACTGCCCCTGAGGCTATTCTGGTGGGAACAATAAACTCATCGGTAATTTCTTGGGCGTAAAAGCCTTCTAATACTTCAGCAGCAGTACGATTATCAATTTTGTCATTCTGGGTCATGATATCGTAAGCTTTTTGCACTCGATCCCAACGGCGATCGCGATCCATTGCATAGTAACGACCACTAATGGTTACAATACGTCCGATTCCGCTGCGATCGATAAACTCCTGAATTTTGCTTAAAGCCTTAATACCTTCTGTGGTGTAAGTATCTCTGCCATCAGTAATAGCATGAATACAAACATCTTTAACGTCGTTTGCCTTAGCTAAATCTAACAACCCAGCAATATGCTTTAAGTGAGAATGAACTCCACCCTCAGAACAAAGACCAATCAGATGTAGCTTTCCCCCCATAGCATTAGTTTTGGTGCAAGCATCAATTAGTATCTGATTCTCTAATAAAGAACCATCTTCAACGGCATCGGATATTCTAACCAGTTCCTGCGGAACTACTCTTCCTGCCCCTAAATTAAGATGTCCTACCTCCGAATTACCCATTTGACCATCGGGCAACCCTACAGCCTTACCCGAAGTGTTGATTAAAGTGTTAGGATATACATCCTGCAAGCTACTAAATATTGGTGTCTTTGCGGTGGCAATAGCGTTAGCGTCTGTTGACTCACGATGACCCCAACCATCTAAGATAGCTAGCACCACAGGAGATACAGGTGCTTGAACCATAATTGTTACCTTCTCATAATCTCTGGCACATTGATCATACCATCGACAACCATGTCAGTTCGACCGTATTTGCTTGGATTAATGATTACCGCCAGTTTGATAATCATTAATCTACCCTACATCTTTTTGAATTAGAACTAGTTAATTTTTTTTGCCTTTCGGCAATTATAAAATCTATATTTGGTCTTTGAGTAATTTTTAATCGCCAGTCTGCCCAAACACCATAAAGCCAGTCGGCAATCTCTCCTAAAATAGGTACTTTGGTTATAGCATAGATCCAACCCATGCCTAACTCTTCGTAAACTCGCCTAAATACTTCGACATTTTTGATTACTTTTCCATCAGGCAAAATTGCATGAATCCGCCCCATCGCAGTGGCAAAATCAATCCCTGCATTATCTTGGGGATCGTAGTCGAGGCTAGCGATGTCTACAAACTCAACAATGCCCCTTCCTGCATCTTTTTTGGTTAGAAAGTTGACCTCTCGAACACATAGCGGGCATTCTCCATCATAAAGAAGCTTGATCTTCCACGATGGCTTATCTAATGAATTTTTGTTTGATTCCGTTGAAACAGAAGCCATTTAATACTGCTTGATTAGCTAAAGGATCTAAAAAAATTTTGAGATTTGGCTATTAGCCTTTTACTGGGTTTATTCAAGATTAGCTATAAAACTCGCTTTTTCGCTATAGATATCTAAAAATTTCCGATCGCTAGCTATTAAATTATCAGAAAAATATAGAAGCTATCGTTAGAAAAATTGCTTCAATCTCAACGGCGATCGCCTTCAGTAGTTAGACTAGCTGATTGCTGAATCGGCTTCGACCAGGTTAATTAGATTTAATCATAGATAGGGAAGAGCAGGGTAATTTATTGCTCGACAAGAATAAACGTTAACTTTTTTGATTCAAGCGACCTATATATCTAGCTTAGATTATATTTTAGTTTTCTCTAGTTGATAAAATCGACAAAATACCAGATAAATAGCTGATCTCCTTATTTACTTAGCTTGAGGAACAACTATTATTAATGTTTATGTCTGCAATAATTAATTTATATTAGCGAATCAATTAATTTTGCTACTTTTTGTTTAATTTCGTCTCTAACACGGTGAAAAGTTGCAATAGGTTGTCCGTCGGGATCGTCTAAATCCCAATCCTCAAAAACTTCTCGCGTCAGCCACTGTGGAGGTAAAGTTGTACCGCAGCCACACATCGAAATTACGGCATCGTAGTTATCTGCTTCAAAGTCACTCAAAGCATCAGAAGTCTGATTACTAATGTCAATGCCTACTTCAGACATCACCTCAACTGCGGTAGGATGAACCCGACTGGCTTCTAAACCAGAAGAGACAGCTTCTATCTTGCCCGATCCTAAAGTTTTAGCAAAGCCTTCTGCCATTTGCGATCTACAGGAGTTTCTTCTACAGACAAACATTACTTTTTTCATGGTTAGTTAGTTGATTACTGATTGTTAATTGCTTTTGCTTTACGTTCGCTATGGCGATCGGTGAGGTAATCTATCTTGTCTCGTAGTAAAAGAGTAAATTTATAAAGTTCTTCCATCACGTCAATAACGCGATCGCGATAGGGAGAATCTTTCATCGTTCCGTCTTCGTTAAACTCCTGGTAAGCTTTAGCTACGGAAGATTGATTGGGGATCGTAAACATTCGCATCCATCGCCCTAAGATCCGCAGGGTATTAACCGCATTAAAAGATTGTGAACCACCACTCACCTGCATTACAGCCAAAGTTTTTCCTTGGGTTGGGCGCACCGAACCAATATTTAGAGGTATCCAGTCAATCTGGTTTTTTAAGATCCCTGTAACGTTACCGTGCATTTCTGGCGAAGTCCACACCTGTCCTTCCGACCATTGACTCAATTCTCGTAGCTGTTGCACTGAGGGATGAGTTTCCTCGACTTGTCCCCGCAGGGGTAATTCGCGGGGATCGAAAAACTTTACTTCTGCCCCCATGTCGCTGATGATTCTGGCTGCTTCTTCTGCTAACAGACGACTATAAGAACGTTCTCGCAGTGAGCCATATAAAAATAGGATTCTCGGTGGGCGATCAAAGTTGGACATGGGAAACGATTCTGTAGGAATAAAATTGATTTGTCGAGATAGTTCGGAGTTAGTAGTTTGGAAAAATTGCTCTAGATAGAATTTGGGATGAGTGCTATTTACAACACCTGGGATCGAGTAAGGTGGCTTTTTCTGGGTGTCGGGGAAACCAGGAAGCGGTGTTTTTGCAAAATTCTACCAACATCAGCATTACGGGAACCTCGATCAGCACGCCAACTACGGTAGCCAGGGCTGCACCAGAGTTTAAACCAAATAGAATTACCGCCGTGGCGATCGCCACTTCAAAATGGTTGCTGGCACCAATTAAGGCAGCAGGGGCAGCATCTTCGTAGTCGAGTCCCAGCTTTAGCCCTGCAACATAAGCAATCAGGAAGATGAAGGTGGTTTGTAAAAATAGAGGAACGGCAATTAGTAAAATGTGTAGGGGATTATTGGAAATTAATTCTCCTTTGAAGGCGAAGAGTAAGACTAAAGTAATCAGCATTGCTGCGATCGCTACAGGAGAAAGATACTGTAAAAACCGTTCCTCGAACCACTGCTTTCCCTTATATTTAAAAATCAGATAACGGCTGATGATTCCCGCAAGTAAGGGCAGTCCTACATAAATCAGCACCGACAAGACAATTGTTTGCCAAGGAACGGTTAAGTTATTCGCCGACAGCAGCCATTTACCCAGAGGCGCATAGAGAAACAGCATTGCTAAAGAGTTAACCGATACCATCACCAATGTATGCCCCTGATTGCTATAGGACAAATAACCCCACATCAACACCATGGCGGTACAGGGAGCAATCCCCAGTAAAATCGCTCCTGCAATGTAGGAGTCTGCCAGGGCTATTTCTACCCCGCGAATTGTCTCCGTCGCACTGAGTAGAGGACGAAACAGCCAACCTAGAAAAAACTGGGCAAAAGCCACCATCGTAAAGGGTTTAATCAGCCAATTAATTACCAGGGTCAAAATTACGGGTTTGGGAGCTTTAGCAGCCTGTACTGCCTGAGAAAAGTCGATCTTTACCATGATGGGATACATCATAAAGAACAGACAGACCGCGATTGGCAAGGAAACATTATAAATGCTCATCGAATCTAGGGTTTGAGCAATACCAGGAAATAGTTTTCCCAGTATGATCCCACCCATGATGCAGGCAACAACCCACAAGGTAAGATATTTTTCAAAGAAACTAAGCTGACTTCCTGCCTTGACCGCTTGGGAATTAATTGGAGAATTAGTCATTAAATCAAAATAATTTGTTTAGCGAGTTACTCTTATGTTCGATCAAATTAAGATATTAAGTAAATTCTACGATTAATATATCAAAAAAAATTGATATGTAGATTAAGAAAAGGTTAACAAGGCTTTCAGAAAAGGCAGAAGGCTTGCTCTTTAAACTACCTTCTGCTGTTATTTAAGATTCAGGACGCTCGACTTCTTGTTGAGGTTCTGACGGTTCGGGATCTTCAGCTTGTGGCGCGGTTTCTCCAACGGGCGACTCGCCAGCAGCAGAACTTTGGGCTTTTTCCCATCTTTCTTCGGCGTTTGTCATCACCTGTTCTAATTTCTCGATGTTTTCTCCTGGATACTCTTCCAAAGCCTTAATTGAGAGAGACATCCGATTTTGATATTCGTCAATTTGTTTGATTACCACCTTGATTTCTTGTCCGACTTTAAGCAGAGTATTCAAGGATTCGACACGAGCGTTACTAATCTCTTTAATATGTAACAAACCCGTTGCTCCTTCAAGATCGACAAAGACACCGTAAGGTTTAATATTGACTATTTTACCCGCCATCAACTCTCCTTCCTGGATGCTGTTCATCGCTACGGCGCGCATCGCATCCCGTTGAGACAAAACTAACTTTCTATTTTCTTGGTTTACCTCTAAAAAAGTAGCGGTCAGAAGTTGTCCCGTTAGAGATTCTAGGTTGTCTCGCTGCTGTAGGTGCGATCGCGGAATGAATGCCCGCAGTCCCATAAC
This sequence comes from Pleurocapsales cyanobacterium LEGE 10410, assembly GCA_015207195.1. Classification (GTDB taxonomy): domain Bacteria; phylum Cyanobacteriota; class Cyanobacteriia; order Cyanobacteriales; family Xenococcaceae; genus Waterburya. The sequence goes on along the minus strand of JADEXJ010000021.1, from coordinate 46,777 downwards.
TTCACCCGTTACTCCCCCCTTGTTTGCTCCTGTAATCCTGATTTGGGTAGATTTACCAGTTTCCGCCATCTCTTTAATGTCTGCCCAAGCTTGGTCTAGGGCTAATTGGCGAATTGAAAGCGTAACCTGTCCATCAGAATCCTGTTCGCGGATAATTACAAACTCTTTGGTTTCGCCCACGGGCAAAATCGCTTCTAAGTTATTAACAAAACCCAAGGCTGCTTCGTTGGTTGGAACAAAAGCGGGAGATTTACCGCCAATATCAACATAAGCCCCATCAGAGGTAATTTGGACTACCGTTCCCTGTATTTTCTGTCCTCTAGAAAACTCATAATCATATCCTTTTAAGGCATTCTCGAAATCTTCCATAGAGAAAGCCCCAGCAGAATTAGGAAGGGATGTTGAATCAGACATAGTAATGTGAGTAATGAATATTAACGGCTAGGAGGTCAAACCCCGCCTCTACAAAGGCGCAAAAGAGAAGATCGACCAAGACGAAACTGAATAAATTTTAGTCTACTTATAGCTTTTGGCTAAACAAGTCTAACACTTTTTTCCAGGCATCTTCGGCTGCCGAGGGATTATAACTTTCACGGCGATCGCACATAAATCCATGAGTCGCTCCTGGGTAACGAAATACCTGATGGGAAATATGGTGTTTTTGTAACTCAGCTTCGATCTGTTCGGTTTGTTCGTTGGGAATCAAGGGATCTTCCGTACCGAAAAAAGCGTAAAGTGTCCCTATAATATCGGGAGTACGAGCTATAGTTGGTTCGCCATCTCCAGGACACCAGGTAGCAATCTGTGCGCCATAAAACGAAGCCGTTGCTGCCACGTCTTTTAAGGTGGCTGCCAAATATACCACATGACCACCAAAGCAAAAGCCAATCGTCCCGACTCCCGACTGCTTTACTTCAGGGAGACTATAGAGATAGTCAATAGTCGCTTGAATGTCGCTGAGTAACTCGCTAGCTTTAGTTTGATTTTTATACTCTCTGCCCAGCTTGGTGTCTTCTTCGCTATAACCTACTTCAAATCCAGGTGCTTGACGCTGATAGATGGCAGGTGCGATCGCGATGTATTCTTCTCTAGCTAATTTTCTAGTAACGCTTCTGATATGTTCGTTTACGCCAAATATTTCCTGAACCACCACCACAGCAGGGTAAGACCCCGATGCTTCTGGGATTGCCAAATAAGCGTCTATTGCTAAATCCTGATTTGGGACTTTGATCCAGCCACTAGATATTGCTACATCCATAAACTTTTCACTCCTAACTTATGTATGGGTAAACCGCCCCATCCTCTAGAGTTCCGTTAATCCTCTGGGGAAGGCAACCGCATGCTTAGGGTTTCTTTTGCCCTTACCCAAACCTCGAACTTTACAAAACCCCTTTGGAACTGGGAATATTACCAGCACGGCGGGGGTCTATTTCGGTAGCCATCCGCATCGCCCTGGCGAATGCTTTAAAAGTTGCTTCAATAATATGATGCGAATTTATGCCGTCCAGTTGGCGAACATGCAGCGTCATTTGAGAATGATTGACCACCGCGACAAAAAATTCTCTGACTAGCTGGGTATCGTAAGTTCCAACTCTTTGGGTAGGAATTTCCAAGCCATAGCTAAGATGGGGTCTACCAGAAAAATCTAAGGCTACCTGAATTAAAGATTCATCCAAGGGGGCAACAAAATGACCGAAGCGTACAATGCCTTTGCGATCGCCTAAAGCTTTTGCCAATGCCATGCCCAAAGTAATTCCGACATCCTCGTTAGTATGATGGTCGTCAATCTCAATATCTCCCGTAGCCTTGACCTTCAGATCGAGCAAACCGTGGGAAGAAATTTGGTTTAACATATGGTCGAGAAAAGGAATCCCTGTATCTGCATGACACTTACCCGTACCGTCTATATTTAGTTCAACCAGGACATCTGTTTCTCCAGTGGTACGGCTGACGGAGGCAGTTCTCGATCTGCTTACAGAATTATCAGTTTGAACTGGGCGATCGCTAGTTTGCATTGTTGTTTCTCAATATATAAGCCTATTTTAATCTTTAACCGCAGGAAGCTCAAAGCTAATAGCCAAAACTTGCTACATTCCCATGATCTCGTATCCCGAATCAACATAGACTACCTGTCCTGTAATACCGCTAGATAGGTCGCTGCACAAAAACGCTGCGGTATTGCCCACTTCAGTTTGAGTCACGGTGCGTCGTAGAGGAGCAGTTGCTTCAACGTGCCGAATCATATCCAAAATCCCTCCTACTGCCGAAGAAGCCAGGGTACGAATTGGTCCAGCAGAAATAGCATTAACTCGGATGTTTTCGGGTCCCAACTCCGCAGCCAGATAGCGTACGGTCATTTCCAAAGCCGATTTAGCTACACCCATCACGTTATAGTTAGGAATTACTTTGACACCTCCTAAATAAGAAAGAGTCACGATGCTACCGCCTTCGGTCATTAAGGGTTTAGCCCTACCAGCCAGACAGTTTAGAGAATAGGTACTGATATCCAAAGCCTTAGCAAAACCAGCTCTAGAAGTAGCCGAAAAATCTCCCGTCAGGTCTTCTCTTTCGGCAAAAGCCAGACAGTGAACCAAAATATCTAGTTTGCCCCACTTCTCGGCGATCGTCTCAAACATCGAATCTAATAGCTCATCGTTCTGCACGTCGCAAGGGAGAATAATACTAGGAGAAAGTGGTTCGACCAATTCTTTGACTTTCTTTTCAAAGCGTCCTTTTTCGTCAGGAAGATAATTAACGCCAATATTGGCACCAGCCTGATGTAGCTGCTGGGCAATACCCCAAGCAATAGAACGATTATTAGCTATTCCCGTAACAAAAGCATTTTTTCCAGTTAAATCTAGCACGGTCTTGTTCCAATTTTTAGCTGCAATGATCTATCCTACAACTGCTTGGGGGGGGAGTAAATTTGTTAGCTATAGTCAATGTAAGAAAAAAATTAAGGTTGTAGTGTGAGAACATAACTATTTAAGATAATTAATTAACACAACTGCAAGTCCCCTATTGGTTATATGGAACTCCCCTTGACACAACAAAATCAGCCCCTAGTATCGGTATTTCGTAAACTTGGTCGTGGTTCTTTTCCTCCTATTGTAGAAAGTTTTGAGCGTGGTAAGACGATATTCTTTCCTGGCGATCCAGCAGAGAGGGTTTACTTTTTACTCAAGGGAGCAGTCAAACTGTCTCGTGTTTATGAAGCAGGAGAAGAAATTACCGTAGCTCTGCTAAGAGAGAATACTGTATTTGGGGTGCTTTCTTTAATTACAGGTCAAAAAAGCGATCGCTTTTATCATGCGGTAGCCTTTACTTCGGTAGAACTTTTATCTGCACCGATCGAACAGGTAGAAAAAGCTCTCAACGAAAATCCCGAACTATCAATGTTGATGTTACGAGGGCTGTCTTCGCGTATTCTCCAAACTGAGATGATGATTGAAACTCTGGCACATCGAGATATGGGTTCGCGTTTGGTGAGCTTTTTACTAATACTTTGTCGTGATTTTGGCGTACCAACGGAAGAAGGGATTAAGATCGATCTAAAATTATCCCATCAAGCGATCGCCGAGGCAATTGGTTCAACTAGAGTTACCGTAACTAGGCTGTTGGGAGATCTGCGAGATCAAGAAATGGTTTCAATTCACAAAAAGAAGATTACGGTACACAATCCTGTGGCATTAAGTCAACAATTTGCCTAAGATGATTAAGCAGTGTCAGTTAGTAAAGTCAAATTATCAACTGAAAACCTATAGTTAATCATTTCTAATGACGAGCGGTTATATCCTGATTGCAGCAATTTTTCTTCTAGGCGGTATCATTGCAGCATTTGGCGATCGCTTGGGGACCAAGATTGGTAAAGCCAGACTCAGATTATTTAACCTCCGTCCTCGCCAAACGGCAGCGATAATTACGATAGTTACGGGGATGTCAATCTCTGCCCTTACTTTAGGTATTTTGTTTGGTTTAAGTAAATCTTTAAGACGGGGCATCTTTCAGCTAGACGATATCCTGCGAGAAAAACGCCAAATTGAAGGGGAATTAGCTCTAGCTAAACAAGAAAAACAACAGGTGCAGCAACAGTTGCTTGAGGTCAGAAACCAGCAAAGTACGGCTGTCGAAAACTTAGAGGCGATTAATCTAGATTTTAAGCAGTCTAAACAACAATTCAAGGAAATTTCTGCCCAGGCAAAGAAATTACAGCAAGAATTAGACAGTCTGTTATTAGAAAGAGAAAAGGGACAGGAACAGCTAGATCGTCTGCAACAGCAAAGTCGGGAATTACAGAGTCAATTGCAGCAGCGGGAGCAAAAAATTAGCCAGCAGGATCGGGTTTTAGCACAAAAAGAAAGCCGTCTGCAAGAGCTAGAACAGCAACAGCAGTTACTACAAACTCAGGTTCAAGAACGCGATCGCTCGATTGCTCAACTCGATGAAGCGATCGCTACTGCTGAAGTCAGTTTAAAGCTAAGAACTCAAAGATTAGAGCAGCTAGAAGCTCAATTACGTTTTCTGTCACAGAATGTCAAAGCCTTAGAACAGTCGTATCAGGAACTGAGAGAAAAGAAAATTGCCATTGTTAGAGGTCAAGTATTATCCTCGGCAGTAGTGAGAATTGTTAATCCTCAAGCAGCCAAATCAGTAATCGACAGTTTGTTAAACCAGGCTAATCGTAATGCTGTTAAAGCAACTCAGTTTAGTGGAGCTCCATCTCAACAGCGTCTTGTCAGAATTACCAGGTCTCAGGTAGAACAGCTAGAATCTAAAATCCAAGATGGTCAAGATTATGTCCTGCGAATTATTTCGGCGGGTAATTATGTTCAAGGAGAAAAAGAGGTCAGAGTCTTTGCTGATGTAGCTCCCAATCAGCAAATATTTGAAATGGGAGAACAGATCGCTACCATAACTATCGATCCACCAAACCCCAGTCGTCAGGAAGTACAGGAAAAATTAAATTGGTTGCTAGCAGTGTCTAGATTTCGCGCTCAACGTGCAGGACTTTTAGGAGATATAGAAATAGGCGATAATCAAATTGAAGATATTGTTGATTTTGTCAACAAAATTACTCAATCGACAGTACCTGTAAACGAAATTAAGGCGGTGGTGTCAGAAAACACTCAAACCGCAGGACCACTAAAGCTCGATTTTGTCGTCATACGCAACGGCAAAGTTGTTTTTAGCACCTAAATAAGTAATCGGTTAGTAAAATTGGCTTCTAAACAGACTATATTGGGTTTTGATCCTGGTAGAGATAAATGCGGTGTAGCGGTGATGGATTGTAACAATCAGATAGTCTATCATCAGATTGTCGATAGCCAACGGGCGATCGCCACTATCAATCGGCTATCCCAAGCATATAAAATTGATCTAGTTGTGATGGGAAATGGCACTACATCTAGAGACTGGCAAAAACTAATTGAGTCTGACTTAGTTGCAGTTCCAGTTGTAGCTGTCGATGAGAAGAACAGTACCCTAGAAGCACGCGATCGCTATTGGGTAATGTATCCGCCAAAAAGACTACAGCGCATGATTCCTCAAGGTTTGAGAATCCCCCCTCGTCCCTTAGATGACATTGTGGCTATTTTGCTGATTGAAAGATATTTAGCTGATTGACTATTGGCAAAGAATATCAGTAGTTCGGATAAATCAAGAGAATATTACAATTAACCATCAACCATCAACAACCAGCCTCTTTTGTTCGGAGCGGTTTATTTGACAAAATCACATCTTCGTCCTAACCGTAAAAGTATAGTCACCACCAGCCTCTAGCTGATGATCGCAACGCTCTAAAAATCGCTCCAAAGGTTCTTGAATTAAGGCTCGACCTAAAGAAGGTTGGACTAATAGCTGTCGTTGGCGAAAACGCCATCTAAATTCCCATTCATACTGAGCAGCTTTGACTTCTCCTTCAATTTTGCCCATTGATATAGATTGTTGAGTAATTCGGACGTGGGCTGTTGTCTCTGGTAAGTAACTACGGTTCACAATTATATGGCAAGCGAATTTACTCGGAAGATATTGTTTAGATTTAATAGTAATTAATATAGCGACTCTTGAGTTAAGGAGGTTCACATTCAGTTGGTAAACATCGCCAACATCTCAAGGTTAGTTTAAGATCGGTCTTAAATATAGTTAAAATTAAATCTAAAAATGAGAATATTAGTAACTGGTGGTGCGGGTTTTATCGGTTCCCATCTCATTGATCGCCTGATGAAGCAAGGTCATGACGTAATCTGTCTGGACAATTTTTTCACTGGACATAAGCGTAATATATGTCATTGGATGGACAACCCTTATTTTGAATTAATTCGCCACGATATTACTGAGCCAATTCGTCTCGAAATAGATCAAATATACCATCTTGCTTGTCCTGCTTCTCCAGTTCACTATCAATATAATCCCGTAAAAACCATCAAAACCAACGTTATGGGAACGTTGAATATGCTGGGATTAGCCAAGCGAGTTAAAGCTAGATTTTTATTAGCTTCTACCTCCGAGGTATATGGCGATCCTAATGTTCATCCACAACCAGAAGAATATCGCGGAAACGTCAACTGCATTGGTATTCGCAGCTGTTATGATGAGGGGAAAAGAGTAGCAGAAACCTTGGCTTTTGACTATCACCGTCAAAATAATGTCGATATTCGCGTAATGCGAATTTTTAATACCTATGGACCACGAATGTTTGAAAACGATGGTCGTGTGGTGAGCAACTTTATCGTTCAAGCCTTGAAAGGCGTACCTTTAACTGTTTATGGGGATGGTTCACAAACTCGTAGTTTTTGCTATGTTGCCGACTTGGTTGAAGGAATGATGCGGTTGATGAACAATGAACACATTGGACCAATTAACATTGGAAATCCTGGGGAATACACCATTTTGCAGCTTGCCGAGACGATTCAGAAAATGATCGATCCTAATGCCGAACTAGTTTTTAAACCCCTGCCTCAAGATGACCCGAAACAGAGACAACCAGACATTACCAAAGCGAAAAATTTGTTAGGCTGGGAACCCAAAATCGGTCTTGAAGATGGTTTAAAAATTACCATAGAAGACTTTCGTTCCAGGCTGGAAAATGGGAACACTTAATTGTGAAAGTATAGTGTATTATTTTCCTTTCAATGTGCTTAACTCTTTAGACTAGTTAAATCAAGACACATTGAAAACAAGTCAACAAACAATATAAGAGGTTAATAGTTATATGCGTGTTTGCGTTATTGGTACTGGATATGTCGGTTTGGTTACTGGTGTTTGTCTTTCTCATATCGGACACGATGTCATCTGTGTCGATAACAATGAAGAGAAAGTTAAGCTAATGCAGTCGGGGCAGTCCCCCATCTATGAACCAGGCTTATCAGAATTGATGAAGTCTTCAGCCGAATCGGGTAGATTAACGTTTACTTCCGATCTATCAAAAGGCGTATCTCATGGAGAAATTTTGTATATTGCAGTGGGAACACCTCCTTTGCCCTCTGGAGAAAGTGATACCCGTTATGTTGAAGCTGTAGCCCGTGGCATTGGTACATGCTTGAAAGACGAATACAAAGTAATCGTCAATAAATCCACCGTTCCGATTGGTTCTGGTGACTGGGTAAGAATGCTAATTCTTGATGGCAATAAAGAATCTGGTAGCAATGTTGAACCTCACTTTGATGTGGTTAGTAACCCCGAATTTTTGCGGGAGGGTTCGGCAGTATACGATACTTTTAACCCCGATCGCATTGTTTTAGGAGGCAACAGCGATAAGGCGATCGCCCAAATGCAGGAACTATACAAACCTCTAGTAGACAGAGAATTTGCCGAAGACAAATCTCTGCCTCCCGTACCAGTGGTAGTGACTGATTTAAGCTCTGCCGAAATGATCAAATACGCTGCCAACTCTTTCTTGGCAACCAAAATCAGCTTTATCAATGAAGTGGCTAATATTTGCGATCGCGTCGGTGCAGACGTGACTCAAGTTGCTAAGGGAATTGGTTTAGACTCCCGTATTGGTAACAAATTTTTAAGTGCAGGCATCGGTTGGGGTGGTTCTTGTTTTCCCAAAGATGTTTCCGCTTTAGTTCATACTGCCGATGACTATGGTTATGAATCTGAACTGCTCAAAGCAGCAATTAACGTCAACCAACGTCAACGCCTCTTAGCTCTAGAAAAGCTGCAAAACGAGCTAAAAATTCTTAAGGGTAAAACTATTGGTTTGTTAGGCTTAACTTTTAAACCAAACACCGACGACATGAGAGATGCCCCAGCATTAGATCTCATTGAACAGCTCAACCGTCTGGGCGCGAGAGTCAAAGCCTACGACCCGATTGTTTCCCAATCTGGCTTGAGTCATGGTCTGTCTAACGTATTTATCGAAACTAACGCGGTAATGCTCGCCGATGGCTGTGATGCTCTGGTTTTAGTTACCGACTGGCAGGAGTTCCTCAAGCTAGATTTTGCCGAAATGGCTAAATCAATGACTAATCCTTTGGTAATTGATGGACGTAACTTCTTAGATCGCAAAGCTGTAGAAGATGCTGGTTTACGCTATATCGGTATGGGTCGATAAGTCGAAAATAAGAGGTTGAATACTTCCAATCAGCTCAAATATGGCAACGGTGCAAAGTAGTATTATCTGCTTTGCATTTTTTTATCAAATTTCTTGACGCAGCTGTTTAACTTTTTGACGTATTTCAGGATTATACAAGCGTAAATAATTCCAGTAGTTACCAAATACCCCTTCTACATAATCTTTGGTTTCGGCAAAGGGTATTTGTTCAACAAAGCGATCGCGATTATTAATATCATATCTATTTAGCCAGGCATTAACGTTACCCGTCCCAGCATTATAGCTAGCTACTGCTAACAAGGAATCATTATTGTAACGATGATGATTGTGATTGAGATACCAAGTACCTATGATGATATTATCTTTGGGGTTGGTTAAAGAATATTCAGGTAGTTGGATCTGTTGGGCAACCCACTGGGCGGTAGGTGGTACAATCTGCATCAAACCTACTGCACCCACTATAGAATCAATTTCTGGATTAAAGCTAGATTCTTTTCGCATGACCGAAAGAACTAACAGAGGGTTAATCTGCTCTTGAGCGGTATATTTAAGAATTTCGCTCTGATAGGGAAAGGGAAATAAACCATGCCAGTAAGCAGAAGTTTGACGTAGAGTTTTCCACTGCTGAATTTCTTGGGGAGAATCTCTTTTAGTCAAATCCCAGATTTCCTGCATTCCCTCGCTGTACTGACCAAGTTCGAGCCGAAGCAGACCTTCGGTAAGCTGCTCATTGACCGTTAGCTGTTGAGGCTGCTCTATTTCCGACTGCAACAGCAGCCAGGCATCCCAATACTCTCCCAGCAAATATAGCTCTTGTAAAGCTTTTGAACCCATGGGTAAGGGATTATATGCCGTAGCTAAATCTAAGGTAGGGGAAAGGGAGCGTAATTGCTCAAAATCACCTACATTCCAGCCTAGCTTTACCGCAGACCGCCACGCCCAGTAGGATTGGGGATATAGTTTAATCGTCTTTCTAAACGCTTCGTTAGCTGCGTCTGGGTTGTTTAGCTCGATTGCCCATTTTCCTGTCCAATAAAGAGCTTTGGGGGCAAAATCAAACTCTCGATTAGACTTAACTAGAGGCTGCATCCATTGCCAGGCATCTTGTTTGTTACCATTAGCTGCCAGTTTTTGGGCTATCTTCCATCGATATTCAGCAGCAGCAGTAGAATTACCGTATTGATTTAACAGCTTTTGCCGAGAATCTTTAGCAGCCTGGTGCTTGTCAAACCGTTCGTGGACGATCGCCTTAGAACGATAAGCTTGGGGAGCATTTTCGGGAAATTTAGCGATCGCTTTTTCTAGATAAACTACTGCTTCATCACCACTAGAAATACTGGCTAAATATAATAAAGCTTGTCCTGTTTCTCTGGCATCGTGGTATTCCCGAATAAGTCTTTGATAAGCTCGTCGAGCAGAATCGATGTTTCCGTTACGATGAAATCCTCTAGCAATGCGGTAAAGGTTGCGCGGTGTAGGAGCAGCGTAGGTATAGGCATCAGCAGCCTTGCGGTGTTCTTCAGACCGCCAATAACCATCGGCGATCGCCTCCCAGTCTTCAGAAGTTAATTGTGCTGGGTATTCTAGTACTAAGCGATCGCGAATTGGATCTAAGTCCAAATCTCGACTATATTTAGCCAACAGCAGTAATAGATCAAACTGGTCTATATTTTGCTGCAAACGCTGACGAACCAGTTGCTGAGTCTGAGGATGAGTGGGAAACTCTGCGATCGATCTTGCCTCGTACTGCGATCGATTCCCGTCGAGCAACAACAAGGCATTAGCGGTTAGAGGGTGATTCGGATAGGTGGTAATTAAATCTTTAAGAGTTTTTTGGGCAATTTTTTCTTGGTTGTTCTGTTGATACGCCTGGGCAGTTTTGAAGATAATTTGCGGGCGCAGCAGAGGGTAATCTGACTCTAGTCCTTGAAGATAGGTTAAGGCAAGTTTCCCCTGTTTTTGCCTAATCAGGTCAGAAGCTAGTAAATAACGGGCGCGGTGGCGATCGCTTGGCTGTTGAGAATTATGAGATGTCTGTTTGACCCTGGCGAGGCGTTCTAGTCGAGATGCTCTAGCAGAATGAGGAAGCGATCGCAAAGTTGCCAAAGAAGACACCCGAACCTCTTGTTGTCTAGACTGAATTCGATTTTGGCTGTGCCAAGTTAACCACCCCAGGCTACCAATCAAAACAAGTATGACTAATTTCTTGTTTTTTAAAAATAAACCTTTGGCTCGCTTCAGCTGTTGTTTGTTTAGTTGTTGTCTAGATTGTTTAGGTCGCAAACTGGATTTTTGCATAGGTTGTTCTGCTTAGAGTTATACCTTAAATTCTGGTTTGATTCCTAATAGCCATTTACTGTGGTCAGCAAGAGAATTTGGAACTATGGTCAGTAGCTCTGCGTCAATTGCTCATGACTAATCTACAAGAAAAATATTTTTGCCTAATTATGTTTAACGCAAAATACTCTAAAGTAGCTACCTCAATCGCAGTTGTTCTGTCCACCTCAGCAGCTACGGTCACTAATTTGGCCAATATACTTCCTGCTCAAGCACAGCTTTTTCCCGAACAAAGACCGACCAGAGACCGAGAATACTATCCCCCCAGACCCACCAACCGCAATCCTCAAGACCGAGAATACTATCCCCCTAGACCCACTAACCGCAATCCCGCTATAGTCCCTAATACCGTTCCTAGAGGCTTTGTCATTCCCGTAGAGTATGAAGAAGAAAAAATCTTGCTTACCCCAGAGGAAACTGTTCCCGTAACTTTGTTGGTAGCTGCCAATATTCGAGACAGCAGACGCAATACCTTAATTCCCTACGGCAGCGAAATTGTCGGACAAATCGAACCTAGCCAAGACGGTTCTGGTTCGTTGTTTGTGGCACAAGAACTAGTGTTCCCTGACGGAACAGCTCAGTCGATTGATGCCGTCTCCGACGTGGTAACTCGCACAGAAACGGTCAAAAGAGGCGCAAACACAGGAGATATCTTGAAAGGTGCAGCAATTGGTGCTGCTGCTGCTGCGGTCTTGTCGGAAATTTTCGGTGATATTGGAGCCATCGAAGTTTTAGGCGGTGCTGGTGCAGGAGCGATCGCAGGCTTGTTGCTGGGAGGAAACGAAGTCGAGTTGGTTTCCATTGACCCCAACAATGATCTAGATTTGACTCTGCAAGATAGTTTGACTGTCCGCTAAATATTAAGCAAGTTTTTAGGTTCTCTTTACGTTTTTCAACATTCTCTGGCAGTGTTTACTTAGCTGAGTTGAAAAATAAAAGTTACCAAATCTCCCTTGCCTAAAGCTATGCGATCTCCTGGTCTTAAACGATGGCGATTACCTTCTAGCAGAGGGGTATGATTGATGTATGTCCCGTTAGAGCTACCTGTGTCTTCAAGATAATAGACATCACCCTCGATTCTGATGTCAGCATGAACTCGCGACACGACTTCAGAATCAGGAAAGCCAGACACATCTATATCTGGAGGAATATGAGTATTAGGTTTACCAAGATGAACTACATCTAGATCGGACGGAAGTTCTATGGTGGTGTTGCTTTGTAGATGAAGTAGACTAGCCGTTTGGATCTGGATCTGTGTTGCTGCTTCTAAATCCAGATCCATAGATTCGGGTTGCGAAACTGGGGTTTCCTGAGAGGAATTAACAGTAGATTCAGCAACAACTCCAGCAGTTGCTGCTTCTAAATCTGACTCGGAAAAATCAGATTCCCAGGACACGGTAAGTTCCTCTTCTGATTTGACTTCAGTTTGCTCGACCGATTCTGTGGCTGAAACTGAGGGGACATTTAATAATTCTGTTGAATCTACCTCTGGCAAGTCTAGGGAAAATGGCAGATCTTGTGAAGTCGTTGGTTCTTCTTCATCGTCATCCCAAGGACTTGGAATAAAAGATGACATCGCAGTTTCTGGTAGGATCTCAGAGCTTGCTTCTGAGATCGGTATTTCATCTGGTAAAGATATTTCTTCTAAATCTTCCAAGTTTAGCTCTGGTAAAGAATCCATTGGTGTCTCTTCAACGGTTGCCACAGTAGAAGGATTTTCTGCCTGTAAATTAAAACCACATTGCCCACAAAAGGTAGCATCAGTTTGTACAGACGCTCCACAGTTGGGGCAGCTAGTTGTAGCTGGTAGGGGAGTATAACAATTTTCGCATTGCAAAGATCCTTCTGGATTTTGATGATTGCAACTGGGACAAATAATCATATATATTTCTAAAAACAACTATTATACTACTTGCGACTTAGATATTTTTTAACCTCACTATACTACCGTTGCGGTTCTAGTTTGAAAAATTCAGCTTAAATGTTTTCTCTTTGATTGGAGGGAGAAATCAAGGTATGAAATTCTCAGCTTACTTCAGATTCATACCCGATTGATTTATAAAACACCATCTAAAAAGTAAAAAAATTCATCGCCAAGATTCTAAAACTTGCAGAGTAATAATTTCACTTTTGAGCGGACAAGAGCCAGTATATATGGTTACTCAAGCGAATACTTCATAACTCCTCTGCTGCTGCTCGATCTAACAACCACAATAGTTCTCCTTGAGGTTGAATCAAACGGGCAGGATAGTGCGTTTCGTCTGCTTGGGCAGCAAATATCTGCTTTAAGGCAGCTCGTTTATTTGCTCCTGCAACTATAAATAAGACGCAGCGAGCTTGATTGATCAAGGGTACGGTAAAAGTAAGCCTAGGTTGACCGTCTTTATTGCCTACCGTAATCAGGCGATCGCGAACCATTAAAGCTTCGGTATGGGGAAACAAAGAAGCAGTATGTCCATCATCTCCCATTCCTAAAAGAATCAAATCCAGTACGGGAAATCCTGTTTCTAGCTGAAAAAAGGAGCGCAATTCAGCCTCATGTTTTTGAGCATCAATAGCTGGGTCTGCTGAACTGGCATCCATCGGATGAATATTACTAGCAGGAATTTCAATTTTGTCTAGCAAAGCCTGGCGCGCCATCAATTGATTGCTATCTTGATCGGTAGCAGGAACATAACGTTCATCGCCCCAAAAGATATGTATTTTTGACCAGGGTAGAGATAGAGTAGACAAAGCTTCATATAGAGGCTTGGGAGTGCTGCCCCCAGCCAAAGCCATGGTAAATTGACCTCTAGAGTCAATAGCTGTTTGCAAACGAGATAAGATTAAATCTTGCGATCGCTGAATTAAAGCAGATTTATCGTCCAAGACTTCAACAGTTCTATTTTCAATAGCCATCTTGCTATCTTGCATCTAAATTAAGGGCATTTTTATCTTAGATCGCGCCGACTTAATTTATACTCAATCGAGCTTGACTTTAATTTTACTGTTATACCTCTATAATTAATTAATAACACCTTGAGCCAACAATTTTTCAACTGCAATCAAACGCCACAGTGGTTTTTGTCTTCAACCTTCGGTGTTCAATATTTAATTTTGAAAGGTAGAATATAAAACTAGCATAATTTCATCATAGCAATATTGATTAAGACTAATAGTTAGTACATAGTATTTGGGTTGATGTCAATACTTGCAACAATTCTTTATAAGCTTTACAACTTATATTAGAGTTCAAAAATACAAATTTAGTTGTAAGGAGAGTAGTTGCTCTGTGCTGCAACGTTTAAAACAAGATTTAAAAAGCGATCTAATCGCAGGCTTATTAGTTGTAATTCCCCTAGCCACAACTATTTGGCTATCAGTTTCTATTGCTAAGTGGGCGATCGATCTATTTACTCGAATACCAAAGCAGATTAATCCTTTTGATGGGTTAGATCCTTTTTTAACTAACATTCTTAATTTTTCAGTCGGGTTAGCCGTTCCCCTGTTGAGCATTCTGTTGATTGGCTTGATGGCAAGGAATATTGTCGGTCGATGGCTGTTAGACTTTGGCGAACAGCTGCTTCAGGCTATACCTTTGGCAGGTTCAGTATACAAAACCTTAAAACAAATTCTGGAGACTCTTTTAGGAGATTCTAAAACCAAATTCAGAAGGGTAGTAATGATTGAATATCCCCGAAAAGGAGTATGGACGTTAGGATTTGTTACAGGCAAAGTTAGTCCTCAGCTGCAAACTCATCTTATAGAAGAGATGATTAGCGTCTTTATTCCTACAACCCCTAATCCTACTTCTGGATGGTATGCCATAGTTCCCAAACAAGAAGCCATCGATATTGATATTTCTATCGAAGATGCTTTTAAAGTTCTAATATCTGGCGGAATCGTTAGCCCTGAAACCCCTGGAGTCAAGTCTCCTGCTGAACCAAAAGTACATCGCAAGGTTGCGATCAAAAATACTTTTGCTACAGATCAACCAGGATTAGTTTCTCTAGAAGAAGATTAGAAGAAACCAAATTGTATAATAATTAGACTCGATCTAGATTTCACCTTAGGGACTGAACAATAAAATAAATCGCGAGATTATCTAATCATATAAGGGCAAACCCCTCCCCAGGAAGACAAAAATTGGGCAGCGTTAATAATTGGCGCAATTTAAATATCTGACTATCTAACTATCAGCCTAAGATCGAGTACTTTTTATAATCCATAAGAACACAAACATGGCTCTCCGCAAACAACCTCGAAGTATTGCTCGCGAATTAGCACTATTGAGCATTAGTCAAATCAAAACCAAAAAAAACAAGCTGACTCAAGAAGATTTAGACGACTTAATTTTAGCTGCAATTCGTACTTTGACCATAGAGGTTCAAGATAATCTAGAAGCTGCCTCAGCAGAACTTAAACGGGGTGAGGAGCGTATTTTGAATAGCGAAACCCGTGCCAGCGATTTAAACAGTGCTAGGGTAATGATTCAAGAAGCTTTGTCAGTTTCTCAAACAGCAGTGAACCGTTTGGGAATAGCGGTTGAATTTCCTGAATTTTTGCAGCTTACCAGTAAAGAGCAAGTCAGACAGTACGCCATAGAATTAATTGCAGCGGTGAATGAGCATCGCCACGAAATTGAACAAGCAATTGAAGATGTCTTAGTGGCTTGGCAACTCAGTCGTCTGCCAAAAATAGACCGAGATATTCTGCGAATCGCTGTAGCAGAAATTATGTACTTAGATATTCCTGAAAAGGTGGCTATTAATGAGTCAGTAGAGTTAGCCAAACGCTATTCCGACGAAGATGGCTTTAGGTTTATTAACGGAGTATTGAGGAGATTAAGCGATCGCCTCAAACAACAAAGTACCGCAGAGTCATCACCAAAGCTTGAAGAGACAGTAGTTGGAACAGAAGTCGAAGAGAAAACCTAAATAGCACTCGCTACATTGGTTGCAGTAGGGAGTAGGGAGTAGGGAGTAGGGAGTCCTAAAGGATACAGCTTCGCCTATAGGAAGTAGGGAAAGTGTCTCGATCTTAATACGTAATGCTATGGATTAATAGATTATATAAAGTTACACATCGATTACGATCCAGATCAAGGTGAAATAAATCGAAATAAACCACAGTAGAACTAGAGGAGACTAAAAAATTTAGTATTTACAATTGAACTTACAAATGGCTACAAAAGAAAGAATTAATAATATTAAGATCACCTTGCCTTTGATAGCCCTGTGTTTACCGTTGTTTGTCAAATATCAAGTTACGGCGGAAAATGGTTGTCCTTACGAAACCTACATCCGTGTTGATGGCAAATGTTTAGATATTTCTAAACAAGGATTAGAAGAGATTGCAGAAGAATTTGATGATAATTTAGCTAAAGAAGTAAATCAAGAAGTCAATCAGGTAAGTAAAGAGCTAGAAGAATTAAGCGAAGAACTTGATGAATTGTGTGTAGAGCAGCCTGAAACTATGACTCAATCTGAAATTCTCGAAAATGTTTGCCAGGATTAATACAACAGCAGCTGTAATAGCAATATTTTTCCGATTGTTGTTTATTACTCGGTTCTTGTGACTTCAAGTCTTTGTAATGAATCAATGTAATTTTTCTTTACCTAGTCAATTTTGTTTCGACTACTTGTTTATTTTGGAAGGTAGCATAAGATAGATGAGTATTATTTAAGGGAAATTCTATAGTCGAAATCTTGGGCATAAAAATCGATTTTAATCGATGCTTTCGGCTATATAAAACCTCACTTGTATGAATTATTTTAGTCTTAATGGTAAAAATATTGGATTAGCTATTTTATCTACAATACTTTTTAGTTCTTGTAGCAGCCAATCTAATTTAGATAACAACAATTTGTCGGGGTTGGAAATAAAATTCTTGGTCGGTAGCGATTTAGCGCAGTTTTGCGATCGCGCAGCAGCCAGATTGAATCAAACCAAACCCAAAATAGATAGTGGAGAAAATTTTTATCTTACCTGTGAAGCTAAGGGAAGCGGGGACGTAGTGCAAGATATTCTCTCATTGGCACGGCAATTACAAACGGGTAGCACTAGTGCAGATGCGCCTGATTTTCCCACTTTGGTTTCAGTAGATGGAGAAATCTATCAAAATCAGCTAGTTTATCAAATGGATAAACTTTTTCCAGGACAAAACTACATTCCCCCTCTTACCGACTCACCTGTAATTGCCTACAGTCCGATGGTGTTTATGACTACAGAGGAATTAGCTCCTGGCTTGGAACAAAGCGATAACCTGTATACAACTTTAGCTAAGGCGGAAAATCATCAACAGCTGGATAAAAATGCTCCCGCAATACCTATCAGCTATGTTCATACTGCACCGACTCGTTCCAATTCTGGTTTGCAAACCCTAGTCGCTCAGTTCGCATCTGTGGCTAACAAACAACCAGAGGATTTGACGGTGGCTGATGTAGCAAAATATCAAGAACAGGTCAAACAAATTCAGAGCAAAATTACCCGATATGGCAAGTCTACAGGAAATCTAGCCAGGTCAATGGTAAAAAATGGAGTCTTTTGGGCTTCGGTTGGCTCGGTTTACGAATCATTAGTGATTTCGGCTAATAGTCAGTTGGACAACAATCAAACCAAATACCAGGCTGTTTATCCCCAGGCTACCTTTAGTTCCAACATCCGAGCAATTTTACCTAATGCTCCTTGGGTTAGCCCTGCCGAGAAAGAAGCAGCAACTCAAGTAATTGAATATATCCGTCAGCCAGAAATTCAACAAATTGCCAGCGATTTGGGCTTACGTCCTGGCGTTCCTGGAGTAGCATTGGGCAATAAGTTTTCCTCTCAGTTTGGCGTAAATCCCCAACCCACTTATGAATCCTATCGTCCTCCACAGCCAGAAGTGGTAGAGGCGATGCTAAATAGTTGGCAAACCTACGCCAAAAAGCCTTCTTTAGTAGCGGTAGTGATCGATACTTCAGGCTCGATGCAGGGAACTAAACTAGCAGCAATCAAAAACACTTTGCTTAACTATATTCAAAATTTGGGAGAAAAAGAGCGGATTGCCTTGATTAGCTTTAATTCTGTGATCAATCCTCCAGTAATAGTTGAGGGAAATCAACAGGGAAAAAACAAAGGCATTAAGTTTATTAGCCAGTTGAGGGCTGATGGAGGAACTCGGCTATATGATAGCAGTCTGTATGCTCGTGATTGGCTGATGCAGAATTCTCGTCCCGATGCCATCAATGCGGTATTGGTATTGACGGATGGAGAAGATTCTAATTCTAGAATTAGCATCGATCAGCTTTCTCAAAGATTAGCAGAGAGTAATTTTGAATCGGGAGAAAATATTGCTTTTTTCACGGTAGGCTATGGAGAAAAAGGTCAATTCGATCCTCAGGTTCTACAGCAGATCGCTGAATTGAATGGAGGATATTATCGTAAAGGGGATCCGCAAACTATTTCTAATTTGATGGCAGATTTACAGGTAGAGTTTTAGTCATAAGATCTGCTGAAACTAATTTAATTTTTGGTTCTCAAGGGATATAAACCGCATCTAGTTAGAAACCTATAGTTTTTCCCTAAAGGGTACCGCTTCGCATAAATTTGACTGTCCGAGGAAGTAGTAAGTAGTAAGTAGTAAGTAAAGAGTTATTCTTGATTCTTCTGACTCAAACTTTATTCAACAGGTAAAACTCCAGTTTTCAATATGGACGGGATATAGATAGAGATAGTCAGTAACGATAATTTATTGCACTATTTTTCAAGCCACTTAGTTAAAGCAATTAAAGATAATTATGAAATTGGTCAACCCTTTGTACTATCCCCTGGCTGTTATGGCAGGCGGAATTACTTTAATAGTTGGGGTCAGGTTAATTCAACTACCCAGTTTAATTGTGTTACCCACTGCTGTGGCGATCGCTACGGGAGTTTCTATTCCCTTGAGTCAAAGATCCTCAACTAAAATTGACAATCCTGCCTTGGCTAGAGAACTAAGATCGGTTAAACAGCAGGCAATATTATTAACCAATAAAGCCCAAGAGTTGCGCGGTGAAGCCCAACAAATGCTAACTAGTGCTTCACAATTAGAACTATTTGCAGCCGTTGAATATGCCTGCGATCGCCTTGAGGAATTACCAGCCAAAATTGAGCGACTGTCCCAAAAATTACAAGGTTCTGATTCTTTGTTATCTCCTAATGAATTGGAACAACAATTAGCAGAAGTTAGAATTAAACAAAGGCAAAGTTCTGGAATAGCAAAAAGGCAGTTGAACCAGCTGGCTTCTAGTTTGGAAAATAATTTAAGCTTGGCTCAACAGGGGCAAGATGCCCGTCAAGCTCAAATAGTTTCCCTGGCTACTTTGGTGGCAGAATCTGCGGGGATTTTGCAACAATTACAAAATCGTTTGCGCACTTGCGATCTGAATAATTTAGGAGAAATTGATGGTCTAAAAGAATTAAGTGAAGAACTGAAAAGTATTCAGGAAAGCGTCGAATTTTTAGTTGTTTGAGGGCAAAAAATACCTCGAAAGCTATCTAGTTTTTTAGATTCTGTCTTTGATCTTTGTTGGAGATGGCTTTAATTATTTTTATCAAAAAATCCGTAATTTAAGTCAGAATAAATTACCTCATAATAAATATGAATAATAAATTTAGAATCAATAAAGCTGTTATTTCTACAGGGATTATTCTGGTTTCTTTTGCCCTAGCCTATGCACCGCTACCAGGAATCAAGCAAACTATTATAATTGTTAGTGGTACGGAATTAAAAGAACCATTAGAAGAGTTAGAAACTAGATTTGAGCGAGACAACAAAAACATCGATCTAGAATTAAAATTTCAGGGTTCTCAAGACCTGGTCAATAACTATATTGACCAGGAAAACGATTTTCAGGCTACTATTCTAATTCCCGCCAACGGACAGATTTTAGAACAGTTGGCTGCACGCTGGAAAGCACAAAACAATAGCGAACTTTTTTATAATCAACCACAGGCGATCGCCAAAACTATTTTAGTAGGAATTGCTTGGCAAGAGCGAGGTAAAATTTTGTTTCCCGACGATAAGTTTTCTTGGTCAAAACTCGAACGGGCAATGAAGCTCAAAAACTGGTCAAAAATAGGTGGCAAAGCCGACTGGGGTAGTTTTGATTTTGTGATTACTAATCCTACTCGTTCCAATAGCGGTCAATTAACCTTAAATTTATGGCTACAGTCTGAAGGTAAAGATCTTAATAGTCCAGATACCGAATCTTTAGTTGCCCTAGTCAAAAACTCGGTATATCAGCCACCACGTTCTACCGACATCCTGTTACAAGAGTTTATTACTCGTGGTGCTAACGATGGAGACGTAGCAATGGTATACGAAAGTATTGCTCTACATCGTTGGTCACAGGCAAAAACAACTCAAGGACAACCTTATCAAATATATTATCCTGCCACTACCATTGAAACTATAGCAACTGCTGCGATTGTCAGACCCAATACGGATCGCAACACTGCTAAAGTGGCTGACAAATTTATTGAATTTCTGGTTCAACCACAGCAGCAAGCAGTTTTTGTACAATATGGATTTCGTCCTGTAACTAAAGATCTTGACTGGCGATCGCTTCCTAATAGTCCCTGGGCGCAAAATATCCCAGGTATCGTGCCAAATCTCAACATACAACAGTCGCCAAGTTCGCCAGAAATTGCCGAAATTCAGCGTTTATGGAACAGAGTACAGTGATTTTCTATCAATCTCTATTAATTTTGTCTATCTTAAATAGCTTATATAGCCGTACAAAGTTACGTGATAGATAGATTAGTTATCTGCTTGGAAGTAGGAAGTCCTAAAGGATACCGTGACGCGGAGCGCGACGCGAAGGACGCGGAGCGCGACGCGAAGGACGCGGAGCGAAGCGGAGCTAATCCTTGACCGAAGGGAATCCTTGACGCGAAGCTAACCCTTTAGGGTAGGATAGGGCTACGCATATAGGAAGTAGAAAGTAAAATTTCATCTCCTCGATACAAGAGTAGCGTGAGGAAATTGATTAGAATAACTATAAATAACTATATATTTCAACCTGGTTGGATTTGAGCCAAATGATCCTCGCGATCGACATGGCTTTGATGGCGAAACAACAAACACTCAGTATTATTTTGGTCTTATGTTTTATTAAGAAATTAACTTAATACGCTTAGTAGTATGGTACACTGCAATCTATCATTTAATATTTATGAATCTTATTAACAGTAAGCTAATTAGCTAATTTGGCAAGCTTACAGTTTCAAAGTATTAGTATTGGAGAATCATCTAGGATGGCAAACCCAGAGCATTTAGCCACAATCAAGCATGGTGTTGCAGTATGGAACGAGTGGTACAAAAAACACAAAAGAGTAACCCCAGACTTAGCTCAAGCTAATCTTAGTAATCTAAACTTAAGTGGCATCAATTTAAAAAAAGCTAATCTGCATCATGCCAATCTTAGCGGTGCAGATTTGAGTCAAGCTGATTTAGATTGCGCCGATCTTGAGGGAGCAAATTTGTTGAAAACAGATTTGCAAGAAGCTAATTTGAAGGGCGCGAATTTAGACTACGTAATTTTTTCTCAGGCAAAAATTAATTCTAAAACAATAATTGCTACCAAAAACCTTCGGGTTTATGAAATTGTTAACAATCTAATTAAAAACCGAGACTTTTCAGGTATCGATTTAAGTAACTCTAATTTGTTTCGGGCTAATCTCGGTAACGCTAATCTTGATTGTGCTAATTTAGCCAACGTCAATTTAAATAGTGCTAATCTTAGTAATGCTTATCTTCACAAAGCTAATTTAAATCAAGCCAATTTACAAAACGCTAACTTAACAAACGCTTACTTTAGTCAGGCTGATTTGAGCAACGCCAACCTAAACAACGCACTGTGTGATGGAACGTATTTTAAAGGTGCAGAATTAAAATTTACCGACTTTAAAGCTACTAGATTCAGTCAGAAAACTATGATCGACCTCAAATGGTATTCTGTTTGGGAAATAGTCAATTGTGGCGCAGTGGGGAAAAACCTTAGTGGTGCTGACCTCAGTAATGCTAATCTTCGAGAAGCAAATTTTGAAGGGGCTAATCTGACTAATGCTAAATTAAACCATGCTATCTTACGTCATAGCAATTTAAACCTTGCTAATTTAACCAATACCAATTTGGTAGGTGCAGATGTTAGTGGCGTAGATTTAGCCCAGGCTAATCTCAAAGGTACTAAGTTGAGAGCAATAATAAGCGATCGCCATACTAAATTATCTACCGTATAAATATAACAGTGTGGTAACTAACAAAAGTCTGGTTAAAGATTATGGGGCTAGGTATGCCCATGAAGCTGGTTTGACCACGGCATATCTAACCCCAAAGAAGTATTGATGATTATTGCAAGCTATCTGTAATTAATCATTCTCCCAATTGTCGTAAGCAATCAAATCTCCTATAGGATCGCGTAGGAGATAGTCATATCTTTCTAGTTCGCACTCGATTGTTACCCACTCACGGGCAGGAATATATTTACACAGAGTATATATAGATTGTTGACGGCTGATAATACCTGTCTCAACTAATTGTCGTGCTTCTTCTTTTAATGTATCTAGAGAATACCTGACTGAACTGATTGGAATAGAGGGAGCTGCTGTAGTAATCATGTTTTATAACTGAAATAATAGCTTTTAATTAAAATGTCTTTATACAACTATAAACTATATAGTTTGGGATTGATAACAAAATATGTCTTATCGCCGTATACCATGTAACAAAATACCAAGTCGATAAATTTTTTGAATATATTATAAGAATTAAATAAACAAATAATATATTGTAAAGACAAGCCAAAATTTTGCTTAGAATCCGAAATTGCGAGATTTAGATAGCAACACTTCAGAATCAAATAGGGCTTGAAGTGCGATCGCCTGAGCTTGCTCCATTTGTCCGTAACTAAACGCCCAGGGTAAGTCTTGAGGAATAAAACCTTTTAACCATTGCACTACATAAGGACTTCCATAAACAACTATTCCTTCAACTTGTCCGTTGGTTATCAATTGCTGATAGATATATTTGGCATTGGCGGTTAAACCCGCATTACCTCGAAAAGGATTACCGCGAATAAATATCTGTAGCAGCGTGGGACGAGAATCAGACAAAATGCAGTCCAAAGTATTACTGTCTACTATTTGCCTTTGGTAATTAAATCCTTGAGGAATAGCAACAGCAGGACTATTAATATCTAGGTAAGCTGCTTTCAATACATCATCCACCACGATCAGATTGCGTGAGTCTTGAGTGAGATTAGGAATTAGGGAAACTTTACTTTGCTGCAACGAATCTCGCAAAATAGAATCAACCGTCGCTCTAGCTTGAGTAACGCATAAATCAGGAGTCGGGGTTGCCTCAGTTACCTTCTTCTTACTCTGCCAAATACGTTCTAAAGATTGCTGAATACGCTGTGGTGAAATACGTCCCGATTTTACCGCATCATCAATAGCAGCGATCGCCACCTCTGGATCGTCAGGCATTAATAAAATATCGCTTCCCGCCTCAACCGCCATCACTGCTACTTCTTCGGGAGAGGCATATTGGGTTATTCCTCCCATAATTAAAGCATCGGTAACCACTAGACCGTCAAATCCCAACTGCTTTCTCAGTTTTTTGGTAACGATTTCACTCGAAAGAGTTACTGGGCGGTCTCGATCCCAAGCAGGAATTAAAAGATGAGCGGTCATGACGCTATCTACGCCCTGGGCGATCGCTTCCTCAAACGGTGGCAATTCAACAGTTGCCAAACGAGATTCCGCATGAGGCAAAGCAGGCAAATCTAAATGAGAGTCAGTGGCGGTGTCTCCGTGTCCTGGAAAATGTTTAGCCGTAGTTAAAACAGGATAGGACTTTGCACCTTTAATAAATGCCCTGGTCAAAGCAGTAACCACTTCTGGGCGATCGCCAAAAGCTCGGATATTGATTACAGGATTATCGGGATTATTATTGACATCCACCACTGGGGCAAGTAACCAGTTAATTCCGATTGCTAAAGCTTCCCGCGCCGTGATCTCACCCATCTGAACAGCATACTGTTGTGCCAACCCAGGGTTCTGCTGATAAATCGCACTCAATGCCATGGGCGGTGGAAACCATGTCCCCCCAGGAAAACGTTGTCCGATACCTTCTTCTATATCTGCTGCGATTAATAAAGGCAACTTAGCCCAACTCTGTAGCTGATGCGATCGCGCCTGCAATTCAACACTGCTTCCCCCTAAAAGAATTACCCCACCCAGGTTGAATTTTTCTAGCCACTTTTTCAATTGAGCATTAGAAGCTTCCCAAGCAGGGTAACGAATTTGATGGTCAAATAAATAGCCCGAAGCACGGACAACAATCATTTGCGCTATTTGCTCTTTAAGAGACAGATTTTGCCAATCTTTCAACTCACTCGGCATAAACAAAACCAGCTAGCGTGACTTTAGACTTCGGGAACTTTGGCTTTATTCTACCGTTTCAGGTTTTTCTTTTCTCTCCTGACTGATTTTATTCAACAGATTCAGCATATTATCTCCCCTTTCTAACGAGCGATCTTCGATAAAC
This sequence comes from Pleurocapsales cyanobacterium LEGE 10410, assembly GCA_015207195.1. Lineage (GTDB taxonomy): Bacteria > Cyanobacteriota > Cyanobacteriia > Cyanobacteriales > Xenococcaceae > Waterburya. Next base: position 22,334 of record JADEXJ010000021.1, on the reverse strand, counting down.
TTGACGGTTGGGGTGCGTCTTAGCTGCATTCGGCTACCTAATTCTCGGCGAACATAATTGACGGAAGATTCCAAACCCGCCATTGTTTCCATTTTGGCTTCTTCATTGCCGTAGATGCTGACAAAGATTTTAGCGTGCTGTAGATCGCCCGAAACATCCACCTCAGTAACACTTGCCATTCCTGCACCGACGCGATCGTCCTTGATTTCGCTAAGTAACATCTGGCTTACTTCCCGCTTAATTAGAGCAGCCACACGAGCTACGCGACGACTATTAGCCATAATCTTTACCTCATCATAATAACTGTGGAAGACAAGAGTTTTAATCTTATCATTGCGCCATTCTTGATTGTAGCTACAAATAATTGGCTAATGGCGATCGATCCTCAATCATTAATCATTACCTGATGTTACGTAGAACATTGGTTGTTATTTATCGAGCCAACTGAGCCAGTATACTCGACGGTGGAAAAGACAATTTGGGACTTTCTTCTAATAGATAATTGAGGAAGGTTTGGGCAATTACCGATAGCTTCTTCCCTGCTAGATAAGATACAAACCAACGGCGTTTGATCGGAAAATGCTGAAAATCTAAAATAGTCAACCCCGATTCACCTTCGGAAATTAAGCAGTGTTCTGACAGAATCGATATCCCCAATTCCCCATAAATTGCCTGCTTGATGGCTTCATTACTACCTAACTCTAGCTTGACTTTCACTGAGATGTCGTGTTTGTCAAATAGTTCGAGAATAGCTTCCCTTGTTCCAGAACCCTGTTCCCTCATCACAAAAGGCTGGTCGTTCAATTCTGCTAGGTCAATATTTTTCTTTGAGGCTAGAGGATGATCTTTTCTGGCTACTACTACTAAAGGATTGTTTAAAAATGGCTGACTGGTTAAATCTATGTCGCGATTGGGATTACTTACTATATATAAATCGTCTTGATTCCCCAGCATCCGCTGCTGAATTTCTTGATGGTTAGTGACCTTGAGGGCAACATCGATACCTGGATAATGTTGGCAAAAAGAACCAAGCAGTCTAGGAACGAAATATTTGGCGGTTGTAATCACGGCTAAGTTTAACTGCCCCTGTTTAGTTCCCTTTAAATCTGCCACCTTCATCTCAAAGTTGTTTAATTTCTCGAAAACATCCTGACAGGTGACTAGTAATTCTTCCCCAGCATCAGTGAGATATAAGCTTTTACCAATTTGCTCGAACAAAGGCAGTCCTATAGCTTTAGTTAATTGTTTGACCTGGCTGGAAACGGTTGGTTGAGTAATCAACAATTCTTCGGCTGCACGGGTAAAGCTACCATTACGTGCAACTGTCTCGAATACTCTCAGTTGATGTAGAGTTGCTGGAATCAAAAGTCAATAGTCCTCAATTTATCTGATAGTTGTCTTATTACCATCATATATAAAAACCAATACTTTTTGTAAAAATCATAATTTATGACTTATATTACCGCTCAATATAAGATTTATAGACCTAGAACAATAGCTATGAAGAATCTGACACTGCGGTTTATTAGGTTAAATCGTCAAAGCCATAGTTTAATGTTGCAGCAAATTCAACAACATACATTCCCAAGCTAAACGGGGTTGTACATGACTAAGTAGATATTGACGAGTTCTTTCCCACTTGTCTACTAGCTGTATCTGTTGGTTTTGTTGCCAGTAATAATATTGCAAATAGTCGAGCAACCACAGCTGAGTTTGCCCATCAATTTCACTGGTGACAGCTTGGGCTAACTTAAAAGCTTCTAAAGGAGTTGTAATCGATCGCCTGAGTTGTTGTAATAGTTCATGGGGAATTGTTTGTAGCTGATTCCAAGCTGCGATCGCCACTCCTGGACTGCCTTGGGCGATCGCTAGGATTTCGGGATGTTCTAAGATGGCGCGATCGCCGTTGAGTTCTAACACCGTTTTCAGGTTAGCTGCCGACAAACTATAAAATTGAATACGTTGACAGCGAGATACTAGAGTACTTAATAACGAGTCCCCGTCGGGGGCAATCAAAATGAGCGAAGCATTTCCTGGCTCTTCTAGAGTTTTTAGTAAAGCATTTGCTGGTGCTTCTGCCATAGTTTGAGCATCTTCAACTACCACAACTTGTCTGGTTGCTTCTAATGCAGGACGGTTAAGAAACTGAGTAATATTGCGAATTTGCTCGATTCTAATTTTGGGTGGTGTTTTATATTGCAAACCCAGCTGGACAGCTTCTGAAGCGGTATATAGCTCGCCTTTATTAAGATAAGTTGGCTTGACCCATAATAAATCGGGATGATTGCCTGACTCTAATTTTCGTAGGGTTGAGTCTTGCTGATGTGATGACAAACCGATACACAACAGCAGGCGTGCAAAACTTTTAGCAGCAATACTACGTCCAATACCTGATGAGCCATAAAATAGATAGGCTGGTGCAACCCGATCTAATCTGACAGCCTGTAGCAACAATTCTACTGCCTTTTCTTGACCGAGCAATCCCTCAAAAGGATTCATCATCTTTCGTTCCCATAAAGCACCAAGGTTATTCCTACCAACGTTTTCCCCTTATTGTTCTTCATCATCAATCATTGCAGGATCGATCAGGGTAATATCATAAGGATCGTCTGGGGGAATAGTGGGAAAAATATCATACTCACGATATTCATAAACTGCTTCTACCTGAGGACCAAAAATAACTTTGTCACCGTTTTTCAGATCGTGAAATCTAACCTTTCGCCCATTAACCAGTAGTCCATTGACGCTGGTTTTACCTTCCGAATTACCGTCAATAATTCGATAGTGAGTACTATCTTCTTCTGTCCTTTTAATTAAAGTGGCATGATGTCGAGAAACAAACTGAGATTGCAGCACAATTTTGCACTGTAAACCACGTCCTATAGAATAGGTTTCATCCTGAAGATTAATTTCTCGATGACCTTTGCCATCGGTAACAATTAAGATGTGTTCTTCGCGGTGTTTGACAGGTTTTGCAGTCATGAGCCAAGTTCAGAGTTCCCAATTTATTTAATATCCAACAGTAGTAGGAATCAGAAATAAATTGGTTAATTGGATGTTTTTATCATAGGTTAAGTTAATCTGTCGGGAGAGGTTTTGGTGACAGCTACTAGTAATCGAAGGCTGGTGTGATCTGGCTTGGTTAGTTTTTCTACTTAAAGAATTAATCTAGTTACCTAATCAAAATAAAACAACGTAACAATTTTACGTTGTTCTTCTGCTTCCTGACAGGTTTTTAACAGAGTATGACTATCGTGAAAGGCAAAGCAAATAAGTTGCTGACAACGAGAAATAATTTCACTATTGCACAAGGCACTAGCTTCACCCAAAGACAAATGATCGTTCTGGGAGTTTTCAATCAGGTGAACTACCTTTCCTAGTTGCTTTTTTGACTCTCTTGGCTGGCGAGATAAACTTTGAGGCAGAATCACGGTCAATAGATTAGATTCAGCACGCATCGCACCCTTAATTGCAGCAGAATTAGTTCCAATTGCTCCAGAAGTAACTAATCGATTTCCTTCCAACACTAGAGCATAAGTCATCATCTCAATTAATTGTTGGTGCATGAGTGGCACATGGCGCGAACCCAATAGCGCAATTCGCTTAGAACCAGTTTGCTGAATTGCAGCAAGTTCCTGAGTTAATGTATCGAGGCTAGCCTCACTCTTGGTTGCAGTATCTAATGGTTGTTGGCTCAATTAATAAATGTTTCACATCTTAAACTTAACGCCAGTCATTGTAACAAATGATTGTCAATCAACGCGATAGCTTGTGGTAAAACTTTATTCTTTTCAAGTAGCTCGGTGGAAATAAGATTAACTGTTTGAGGTAGTTAGTGGTTAGTGGTTGGTAGTTGGGTTGACAAAATCTTTTTCTCTACTTCTTACTAAGCAATGCTGCCTCGCTTGCGGGCTTCTTTGTAGGATGTTCCTACGTTGCGTAAACCTGCTTTAATCAACTGTTGTTCTAACAAAGCGAAAAAACGAGCGCGATCGCCTCCTCGAACTACCGCCTGATTATGAGCCTCCGCTAAGGCAACGGGATAACCATAGCCTTTATGTACTTGCGCTAGGACGATGCTTAAAGACTGCTCGAACAAAGCCGTATCTTCTGCCACCCAAGCAGGAACCTCAATCCGAGCTATTTCTGCACCGACATTAAGGTAACAAAAATGAACTCTCTGGCTTTCTTGATAAAGATCGAGAATACGTAAATTACTGCGATATAAGGGACTTCTTTGTCCTGGTTGCAGTTGATGCGCCCAAAAAGTAGAATCTCGCAAAGAATCAATTTTTTGACAGGGATACTTATCTGTCAGATCGCCACAGTGAACCACACAGTTAGGGTGTTCGTGGTGGCAGGTTTCTAGGCGCAGAAAGTTCAATCCTTCAGTACTGCGAGAAGCACTTACATAACCCATTAGCGGAATTTTGGTTGCTTCAAGTCTTTCACAGGAAGCTAAGATCGGCGGTAAAATCTTGTTTCTTGCTTCTACGGGTAAACCATCCAAAAACCAATAAATCAGCGAACCATCAACCAATGCCAGATTGGGAGTGTCGTGGTGTTCTCCTGGAGGAAGCACCCAGTTACAAGCCATTTCTGCCAACGCCACCGCTTCAGAGACAGTACGTCGATAGCCCATCCATTCTTCGAGACGAATACCCCACTGCCGAGAGACATACAAATCTTCGGTTTTATAAAATACCTCTGGCAAATTATCTAATAGGGGGTGCAAACTCTGCCCATAGTGCAGCATAATCTGACCGATGTTGATCAGATAACAATAGGCAATCTCATGATGGGAAGGAGAAATTTGCGAACCATCGGTAGCAAACACACTATGGCTATAGGGTGCAGGCTGAATATCAAAACACTTATCTAAGGGTTCGACTGGCGTGGCAGCAGCAAAGATCAAGCGATCGCGAAATTCTGTTTGATTTTCAATTAATTGCGTTATCCTTCTAACCGCCTGCTGCTGTAGTTTTTCAGCTAATTTCAGTCTTTCTCGTGAGGCGATCGCCTCCTTGTGCATATGCTTACTGATACCAGGAATCTGCCCCGCTATTTTAGATAAATCCAGCATGGTCGTTGTTGGTTGATGGTTAACAGTGGCTCGCTAAATCTAAGTCAATGGTATAGCGGGTATCGCGGAAAAGTCTAGCGAATCTCAATATTTTTGTACTTATATAGAAGATCGAACAGCTCGAAGCAAATATAATGAAAATATTCTTTGCAGCCTAAATAGCTAGATTAAATGACTAATCCAGTTGGAACACAGTGGGAAAATGCGCTACTCAATAAGCTAACTAGCAACGGCGAACGTATTGCGGTAGTAGAAAAAGAAGTAAATGGCATCAACAAACGTCTAGACGGCATAGATAGTTGTTTGGAGCGAATGGATAAGCGTTTGGACAGCATAGATAGTCGTTTGGAGCGAATGGATAAACGTTTTGACGGCATAGATAGTCGTTTGGCTGGAATTGAAAAAATTATTGGCTGGATACGAATAATTGGTATGGGAGTGATTGCGATCGCTCTGTCTTTAATTACTAACTTTGTATATTCTTATTTGACAATATCCTAAAAGATCGATTAGGGCGATCGCTATTTGCAATCTATAAAAACTCCAATTAGTAGGGTGTGTTTGGTTAATAGCTTCAAAGTTGGTCGTAAACAGTCTCTAAAAACGCACCATATTAAAATAAAAGTCGCTCGAAGTTATCAAAAATTACGAAGATCTTGCATTTTTTTTTAGTTTCTCTAATAAATTATTCAGCCCAAAATCTTTAAACGGAACGATATATTTAGCCCTAGACCAAAGAACAAAGTAGGGTTGCCTTACAACTTGTAACAACGGTAGATCGTCTTCTGAATCAGTTATCAGAATTGCAGATTTAATTTCCTTTTCTAATAAAACTTCCTGCATCATTAATAACTTCCCCTGATGGCGATCGCCTGCCCCACGCCAAAACCGACAGCTCACTAGGCGATCGCATCTTATCGGAAGATGTCGAAGTATAGGATTAATTATAAAGTTGAATCCCAAGCTAGCCACGATAATTTGAGCCTTGGGATTACTATTAGCAGCGGAAATTAATTCAATATTGCCATAATCTTCAGCTATTTTTTTGGCTGTACGCCTCCAAAGTAATAGCGTCCAGGGTAATAAAACAGTAGGAACAGTAACTAAAAACCAATCTCGAACCTTATAGCCGTTAAATGGCTGGGGTAGCCAGTTCCAAGGTTGGATTACCTTCAGAAATCTGACTAGGATAAATCCAACTAAACGGGGACGTAAACTATTGATATACTCAGCCGTCGAATTTCTTAATAAAAGTGTTTCATCAAAATCAAGAATTATGCTGACGTTTTCCGAAGTATTAGCGATCGCATCTAAAGCTGCTTGTTCCTCGATTAAATTAATTGGTTCGCTTTGGCTCTGTCCCATGAGAAATTTTAATTCTATCCTGAGTTCTTAAATTCCGACTCCAAACTATTAATCACAATTACCCACTATTTCTCTTGATGCCCGTCTATTAAGTTGCCGATCAAAATATTGGGCATAATAGAATCGTCCCACTGTTCGGACTTTTCTCCAATACGAACTATAACTAGCTTCTGGGAAGGAATAACGTAAACTCGCTGACGAGATGCACCATCTAGATAAAAGGTGTCCCGTGCTAAAAAAGGCTGAGAAGAAGTGCGATCGTATATTCCAGGCTTTAATTCGGTACGAGCTTGCAGCCATACCTGATAGCCGTACTTCGGCTGCAAAGGAGATCCTTGAGTCATTTTATCTAGCCAAGCGGACGGAACAATTTGTTTACCCTTGACTTGACCGCGATCGAGAAATAATTGACCAATTCGCGCCCAGTCTCTGGGGGTAGCAAACAGACAGCAAAAGGGTTTAGAGTTTCCTTGAGGGCGATCGAGCCATAGATAGGCATCATTAGCCTGTAGCGGTTGCCAGAGACGAGTGGACAAATAGTCAGCATACCTTTCTCCAGTAGCCCTTTCTAGGACTTCGCCTAGTATCTGGGTATTGGCACTATTGTAATTAAAAGCCTGCCCTGGAGATTGTACCGCAGGAATTTTTATAGCTACGGCATCGGCATCAGTACCAGCGTACATTTGTACTAAATCAGAAACAGGGTTATCAGTATTGTCCCAATTGCGCAGACCAGACTGCATATACAGCAAATCTTGTAGGGTGATTTTACTGCGCTCGTCCTCAGACCACTCTGGAATATAGTTGGCAACTGGTTCTAATTCCGATTTGAGGTGTCCTTCTTCAATGGCAATGCCAACCAGCAGTGCCACAATAGTTTTCGACATGGACATAGAGTTAGAAGTAGAAGTAGGGGTGAATCCCTGCCAATAGCGTTCCCAGATCAGGTTGCCTCGGTGCATGATCAACAAAGCAGAGGAATTAGCAGATCGAGCATAAGCAGTAACTTCCTGGAGACTATCTTGAGAAATAGAACTTGAGGTAGCTTGAGGTAGCTCAGAAGGTTTTCCTGGAACAGTTTTCAAAGGCTGATACCATTCGGCGTTAGTAATAGGATCGTCGGGATAGGTAACCAGGCGACGCAAGAAAGTCCAATTGAGAACGACTGCTATTCCTCCTATCGATGCCAATATTCCAGCTATAGTAGCAGCTTTTCTGGCGATCGCTTTGGAGATGATAGTTATCTTTAATCTGTTCACGATCTTGTTAGGAAATAGGATAACTTTACTAAACTATTAAATGTACTATTGAAGAGTTATTAAATTTTACCGTAGTAATCTATAGGAGTAACCCCAGTCGTGGAGTCACGATATAACGCAGCAGAAGTAGAACAAAAATGGCAACAGCAGTGGCAAGAATCGGGCATTGATCGCACCCCCGACAGCCCTCCTCAAAGGAGGATAAACGATCGCCCAAAATTTTATGCCCTGTCAATGTTTCCCTATCCATCGGGCAACTTACACATGGGTCATGTCCGTAACTATGTAATTACCGATGTAATTGCTCGCCTCAAAAGAATGCAGGGCTATCGGGTACTACATCCTATGGGTTGGGATGCCTTTGGTCTACCTGCGGAAAATGCTGCGATCGATCGCGGTGTTCCTCCTGCCAAGTGGACATATCAAAATATTGCTCAAATGCGAGAACAGCTAAAGCAGTTGGGACTTTCGATTGACTGGGACAGAGAGGTTGCTACATGCTCTCCTGACTACTATAAATGGACACAATGGCTATTTCTTCAGTTCCTCGATGCAGGGTTGGCTTATCAAAAAGAAGCTGCGGTTAACTGGGATCCGATCGATCAAACGGTATTGGCTAACGAACAGGTAGATAGTGAAGGGCGGAGTTGGCGTAGTGGGGCAATTGTCGAACGGAAACTACTCAAACAGTGGTTCTTTAAAATTACCAACTACGCAGAAAAGCTCTTACAAGATTTGGATAAGTTGGAAGGTTGGCCTGATCGCGTCAAAACTATGCAGGCTAACTGGATTGGCAAATCTGTCGGGGCTTATTTAGAATTTCCTGTCGTTGGTAGAGACGACAAAATTGCGGTGTTTACTACCCGTCCCGATACGGTATATGGCGTAACCTACGTAGTTCTCGCTCCCGAACATCCTTTAACCCCCGAAGTAACTACCCCCGAAAGTCAGGAGGCGGTATCGGCTTTTATTGAAGAGATTAAAGGAGAAAGCGAAATCGAACGTACCGCAGAAGATAAACCCAAGCGAGGTATTCTTACTGGAGGGAAGGCTCTTAATCCTTTTAATGGAGAAGAAGTACCGATCTTGATCGCTGACTATGTGCTTTACGAATATGGTACGGGTGCGGTGATGGGTGTACCCGCCCACGACGTGAGGGATTTTAAATTTGCCACCGAAAAAGGGTTGCCGATTAAAACCGTAATCGTTCCCGAAGATACCACCGATGTAGGGGCGATCGATCAATCACCCTCTGAAGCCTATACCGAACCTGGCATCATAGTTAATTCCGAACAGTTTGATGGTACACCTTCGGTTGAGGGAAAAACCAAAATTATCGAATATGCCGAACAACAGGGCTATGGTAAAGCTAGAGTTCAATATCGCCTCCGCGACTGGTTGATCTCCCGTCAGAGATACTGGGGCTGTCCGATTCCCGTAATTTATTGTAATACCTGCGGTACTGTCCCCGTACCAGATAAAGATCTGCCTGTAGAGTTGCCCGAATCTGTCGAACTATCGGGTCGCGGTGGTTCGCCTTTGGCTCAGTTGGATAGCTGGATTAACGTGGACTGTCCTTGCTGTGGTCAACCTGCCCAACGGGAAACCGATACCATGGACACCTTTATCGATTCTTCCTGGTATTACTTACGCTACAGCGATGCCAATAATACCGAAACTGTTTTTGCTAAAGACAAAGTTAATGACTGGATGCCCGTCGATCAGTATGTCGGGGGGATCGAACACGCTATCTTGCACCTATTATATTCTCGCTTCTTTACTAAAGTATTGCGCGATCGCGGTTTACTTAACTTTGACGAACCATTCAAACGCCTATTAACTCAAGGCATGGTGCAGGGATTAACTTACCTGAACCCCAACAAGAGTGGTAAGGATAAATGGGTTCCTTCTGCAATTGTCGATCCCTCTCATCCAATCGATCCAGATACAGGGGAAGCCTTAGAATTACTCTATGCCACGATGTCGAAGTCAAAGGGTAACGGCGTAGCACCAGAAGATGTAATCGCTCAATATGGTGTAGATACGGCTCGAATGTTTGTACTGTTTAAAGCCCCACCAGAAAAAGATTTAGAATGGGATGATGCGGATGTTGAAGGGCAGTTTCGCTTTTTAAATCGGGTTTGGTCTTTGGTCACGAGTTACGATCCTGTTAAGGTAAGCAAATCATCGGGAGAACTGGACAAGGAAGAAAAAGACTTACGCCGAGCAATTCACACCGCAATCAAAGAGATTACCGAAGACCTAACGGGAGACTATCAGTTTAATACCGCCGTATCGGAACTAATGAAGTTAAGCAATGCCCTCAAGGATGTTAAGGACAAAACTTCCGCAGTCTATCAAGAAGGAATTGAAACGTTAGTTCTGCTGCTTGCTCCTTTTGCACCTCATATCGCCGAAGAGCTGTGGAGTTGTTTGGGTAACACCGAATCGGTTCACCAGCAGCCATGGCGAGAAGTCGATCCTTCTGCTTTGGTAGTAGACGAGATCACCTTGGTCGTACAGATTATGGGTAAAACACGGGGTACGATCCAAGTTCCTGCTGGCTCTGATAAGTCTGCATTGGAAAAATATGCCACCGAGTCAGATATTGCTCAAAAATACTTAGAAGGCAAAGAAGTTAGAAAAGTGATCGTCGTCCCCAACAAGCTAGTTAACTTTGTAGTAGCTAAATAACTGAGGTTACGTAACTCCTAAGAAACAAATTAATCTGTTGAGACTGGGTAAAGGTTAAGGGGAAAGGGGGAAAGGGTAATTTGTTTCTTCCTGACATTAGGAATCTTTGTTCTTTGGACGCTGATGTTACGCACTCATCGATCTATGATGACTGGGGAAAGGTTAAAGGTTAAAGGGTCAATTAGTCTGTTTACATAGCTCATCGAAACCACCTATTTTCCGTTATGTTGCGTAAGGTCAGTTACGTAAGATAAACCAAACCAGCACTAGGTAAGGACAAAGTTTGGTAAGTTAATTATTGGCACCACGACGGGTTACGCAGCCAGCTGGCTGTAATTATTAAAACAAGCGAGTGTTAACAGTGCAGAGTGAAGACATCTTAAAGCGGGTAGAAAACAAAGAGGAAATCACCCGCGTTATCGATCAAGCCGAACAAGCAATCAAAACCTGGGAGGTAGTAGTTACCAATTTTCTGTCTCCTCCTGTATTGGCAGAAGTACAGTCAATTTTTCAGAACCTGACAGAAATCGAAGCGTTACCCTGGGGTGGTTATCCTCAAGCCGAAAGACAGCGAGTTGCCCTAGCTCGTCCCGATATTCCTCTAAACGAATCCCAAGTCGAACTGGCTGCTTTAGATATTGCTGGTAATTTTTTATTCGATCCTGCTACCCATCGAGATTTTCTAGGGGCAATTTTGGGGACGGGTATTGTTAGAGAGAAAGTCGGCGATATTATTGTTCTGGGAGAAAGAGGCGCGCAGGCAATTGTTGTACCCGAAATGGTTAATTTCTTGACCTCTGCTTTGACTCAAGTTCGTTCGGTAACGGTCAAAACTCAGCAGATAGAATTGAGCGAGTTGAAAATTCGTCCACCACAAAAGAAAGAAATGACTACCGTAGAAGCTTCGATGCGCCTAGATGCGATCGCTTCGGCTGGCTTTGGTATGTCTCGCAGCAAAATGGCAGATGCAATTTCCCGCAAAGATGTTCGAGTCAACTGGAAAGAAATTACTCAGTCTAGCTATAACGTCAAGGAAGGCGATTTGATCGCGGTGCGGGGTAAAGGTAGATTGGAAGTCGGCGAGGTTTCGGTAACCAAAAAACAACGCTATCGGGTTAATTTGGTGCGCTATAAGTAAAGATAATACTAGTATCCCAAATAAGATCTATCCCGTAGGGGTGAAGGTTGATTCGCTCCTACTCTGAACGTGACTTACAAGACGAATATACTCAAGAAATAATATGACTACAACTCCTCAATCCAACCCAAGCGATGAACTGAAATATGGGGAAAGAGCGATCGCCGAAGGAGAATTAATCACTTTTCCTAACCCCAGAATTGGTCGTAAATATAAAATTGACATTACGCTGCCAGAATTTACCTGCAAGTGTCCTTTTTCTGGCTATCCAGACTTTGCCACGATTTATCTTACTTATGCTCCCGATGAGAAAATTGTAGAACTTAAAGCGATCAAGCTGTATATCAATAGCTATCGCGATCGCTATATTCCTCATGAAGAAGTCGTCAATCAAATCCTAGATGACTTTGTGGCTGCCTGCGACCCGCTGGAGGTTACTGTTAAAGGTGACTTCACCCCTAGAGGTAACGTCCATACGGTAATTGAGGTACATCACCAAAAATCATAAGTCTAATTCAACAGTTTGGCGTTTGGCGGTAAACACTACCTCGCGCTACTTCCAAGACAAACGCTGGGGAAGACTCCAGGCGACGCGGACTCAAAAGCACTGGACTTGCGTTGATTTCGTGAAAATCTATTACAATACGGGTGTAAAGATTTGTTAACTCAACTAGACAACAGAACAAAATAATGAAAAACGAAGAAATTACACCCAGCGTAACTCCCGACTTAGAAGAACCGAAGTTTGGTTTTAATTCCTATGCCGAACGTTTAAACTCTCGCGCAGCCATGATTGGTTTTGCAGCAATTTTAATTATTGAATATATCACGGGAAAAGGTTTACTAGCCTGGCTTGGTTTGAGATAAGCGATTACTTGTCCCTTAGACTTTGGATCGCCCTTTAAGAGAAATCATCGGGGATGTACTGTTAATGACATCCCTCCTTAATTATAAAAATCAAGCTCATGACCGAATTTAACAACGACGATCAAGTATTAATCTCGCCCAATTTATCATCACTATCATCTCAATCGCCTCCCTTACAGTTAGGCATCATGGCTTCTGGGGCAGGCACTAATTTTGAAGCGATAGTTCAAGCGATCGCCGACGGGCGACTTAATGCAGAAATTAGAGTCGTAATCTATAACAACCCCGACGCAAAAGTCAAAGAACGCGCCCAAAAATACCAGATACCTACCGTATTTATCGATCATCGAGAATACGAACAACGAGAAAACTTCGACCATGAAATTGTCGCTGTATTAAAAGCTTATGGTGCAGACTGGGTAGTCATGACGGGATGGATGCGAATTATCACTCAAGTCATGCTTGATGGCTATCCCAACCGTATAATTAATATTCATCCCAGCTTGCTGCCTAGTTTTAAAGGAATTCAGGCGGTAGAGCAAGCATTAGCTGCTAAAGTCAAAATTACAGGCTGTACCGTCCATTTAGTAAGTTTGGAAGTTGATAGTGGAGAAATTATTGTTCAGGCTGCCGTACCAGTTTTGCCCGATGATACTGTAGCTACTCTTCATGCCAGAATCCAGCAACAAGAACATATTATCTTACCCAAAGCTATTGCTGTAGCTAGTTCGATAGCTGGCGATCGCCTCAGTCGCATCAGTTGATTTTAGCTAGCTCATAATCAATATAGCAGTCGTCAAATGCGAACCGTTTCTGGTTACAGATGAGACTGCTACTTTGTATAGTGCGGTATTTTACTCGATTGAAATCGATGATAGACCAAATCTCAATAAAGGTTTATTTAGTATTTATTTAAATTAATCCCAGCTTCTTTTGCCATTGCACCAATACCTCTTCTTTCTAAAGTTTTGATTGCTTTAGTAGACAGACGCAGTCTTACCCAACGATTCCCTTCAGCCCACCAGACGCGCTTCCACTGTAGGTTGACATTCTGTAGTTTTTTAGTACGACGGTGAGAGTGAGAAACTGCCATGGCGTTATTGGCTTTCTTACCCGTTATTTGACATTTACGACCCATGATTTACCTCTGAATATATTCCACGATCCATTATTATAGCCAAAGTTAGACTGGGAACATAATTTATTTGGTTTGCTGGAGTTGGGCAGTCTTCCAGCTTTCAAGCTGTTTCATAACAAATATTATTTACACAGGGCTTACAGCCTTTTGCATAACTAATTGGTACATAGCGCAATTCAACATTTTGGTTGTCTTATATAGAAATGCAAACCGCTATACATCTATTTTGATGACCAATATTTGATAGGTAAATCGCTTTTTTTGGGCAGTATTTTAGGAGAGGCTGACATGCTTTAAAAGATGACTGCCTTTTTTGTAAAATAAGATCTGATGCTGCTAGGAATATTTTGAATGACTGAACGAGTCCAAAAAATTTTGTCTCAGTGGGGAATTGCTTCACGACGCAAAGCGGAAAAAATGATTGTGTCAGGAAGAGTTAAGATCGACGGACGAACAGCAAAGATAGGTGATAAAGTAAATATAACTACGAATATCCTACAGGTAGATGGCAAAGTCGTGGAAGTGGCGCATCGTCCCAAACTACTATATTTGCTATTAAACAAACCACCTGGAGTCGTATCTACTTGTTTCGATCTCCAGAATCGTTCCACGGTAATCGATTTATTACCTGTTGATTTTAGACAAGGCACAGGAATTCATCCAGTTGGTAGATTAGATTTTCCCTCTAGTGGTGCTTTAATCTTAACTAACGATGGTGATTTGACTCTTGGCTTGACTCACCCGCGCTATCACTTACCTAAAACCTATATTGTCGAGTTGGATCGTTTTCCAGCCCACAGAGATTTAGCTTTGTGGCGCAAGGGTATAATATTGGACGGAAAAAAAACTTTGCCTGCCAAAATCAAATTAGTTGCATCTAATGAAAAAAAAACTATAGAAGTAGTCTTGAGAGAGGGGAGGAACAGGCAAATACGTCGGGTAGCACAGCAGCTTGGTTATCGGGTGAAGAAGCTGCATCGTATAGCAATTGGTTCTATTACTTTAAGTTTAGGTAATAACTTGGAACTTTCTCAGGGTAAATACAGACGATTAAAACAGAGTGAGATCGACTTTTTGAGAAAATCTTTTACTATAACATCTGCACAGCCTAGGAGCGCAGTGTATGACCAAAAATAACAATAATTTAAATTTATTTACAGACCAACAACAATTGAAAGAGCTGGGTGCCAATCTACAGCGTGTTCGTGTAGCCAAAAATATCCCTTTGGAGCAGGTTGCGGACAATACGCGGATCTCTAAACGGCTATTGAAAGCGATTGAAGCGGGAGATCTTGAAGAATTACCCGAACTTTTTTACGTTCAGGCTTTAATTCAAAAGTATGCTCGCGAAATAGGTGCAGAAATAGAGTTTAAAGCTAATTCTGCGTCCGATGTTGAGACATCTACCAATATTTTTCGACCCGACAAGCGCAAATATTGGTTCAATTTTCAACTGCGATCGCGCCATTTATATGCACTTTATATTTTATTAGTTATTATTTCGGTTAAAGGTATTTCTACCCTAGTAGAACGTCCCGTTATTATTAATCAAGCTCCTCTAGAAAACTCCGATATAGATTCCAAGGTGGCGCAATCTGTTCCTGCTCCCCAAATAACTCAGCCCAAAGCTGCTCCACAATTTGTTTCACAATCTAGCAACTCCGAAGCGGTAACTGTGGGGATAAATCTTCAAGAAAGATGCTGGCTCAAGGTAATGGTGGACGGAAGAACTGCTTTTGAGGGGATTCTTCCTCAAGGTACGCAGCGTCAGTGGACTGGAAAACAACAGGTGACCATTAGAGCGGGAAATGCTGGAGGAGTGGTAATTAGCTTTAATAACGAACAGCAAAAAGTGTTAGGCGCGCCAGGGCAAGTAGAAGAGATTACCTATACGGTTAATTAAAGCAAGAAGCAAACGAGCGATCGCTTTTAATATCGAGTACTGCGATCGCGTGTTCAAATATTAAATTGTCTACTTAAACCCTAATTATTGTTATATAACTAATTATCATTTATTTATTCTAGGGGAAAATAGATAAATAATTATGAATAGAGCATTAGATGCGATTAGTTTTGATTATATCAATTTAAAATCTTTACCCGAAATATGGCAGATAGCTGCCGAAAAGTTTGGCAATACCATAGCTTTGCAAGACCCTCACGCCAAACCTGGGGTGGCAATTAACTATCGAGATTTATCAGATAAAATTCAACAGTTTGCTACAGGATTACAGGCTTTAGGAATTAACCCTCAAGATAAAGTTGCTTTATTTGCCGATAATAGTCCCCGTTGGTTTATTGCCGATCAGGGAATTATGATGGCAGGAGCAGTAGATGTAGTGCGTTCTTCTGGGGCAGAACAGCAAGAATTAGCTTATATTCTGGAAAATAGCGACAGTACCGCTCTAGTAGTGGAGAATGCTAAGACTTTAGCCAAGCTAAGTTCTCAATTAACTGACCTCCCTATTAGCCTCATAGTTCTGTTAAGTGATGAGAACCCCTCTGAAGCATCAATTAAAACAATCAGCTTTCAGCAGTTGATGGAACTGGGAGCAAAAAATCAGCTGCAATCCGTGCAGCAAAGTAAAGCTACTTTGGCGACGTTACTTTATACCTCTGGGACAACGGGCAAACCAAAAGGAGTAATGCTGAGTCATGGCAATCTTTTACACCAGGTAAACTATGTTAAAACCGTATTTCAACCACAACCAGGAGATGTAATTCTGTCGATTCTTCCTAGCTGGCACGCTTATGAAAGGGCTGCGGAGTATTTTTTCTTAGCTCATGGGGCGACCCAGGTTTATACAACGATCCGTTACTTTAAACAAGATTTAAAAGAATTTCAGCCTACCTATATGGTTGGCGTGCCTCGTCTTTGGGAATCACTCTATGATGGAGTGCAAAAGCTGTTGGCAGAACAGTCCGAATCGCAACAGAAGTTGGTAAAATTTTTCCTCAAACAGTCAGAACGCTACATAATGGCGCAAAGAATAGCCAACGATACTAGTTTGGAACATTTTGAGGCTTCTGCCACAGAGCGATCGCTAGCTAAATTAAAGGCTACCTCTCTCTATCCTGTTCATGCCCTAGCAGACAAGCTGGTATACCGCAAAATTCGCGCTGGGATAGGCAACATCAAGGCTGTATGTAGCGGTGGTGGTTCGTTGGCAAAATATCTCGATGATTTTTATCAAACCGTTAACATTGATGTTTTTGTTGGCTATGGGTTAACCGAAACCTCGCCAATTACTAACGCCCGTACTCCCGAACACAATGTCCGTGGTTCGGCAGGGCAACCTCTGCCAGAAACCGAAATTAAAATTGTCGATCCCCAAACCCGCCAAGAACTCCCTCAAGGACAACGGGGATTGGTTCTGATTCGCGGTAGTCAGGTAATGCAGGGTTATTATCAAAATCCCGAAGCTACAGCCAAAGCCATTGATGGAGAGGGTTGGTTTGACAGTGGAGATTTAGGTTGGCTGACTCCCTATAACGATTTAGTTTTGACTGGACGAGCTAAGGATACCATCGTATTGACCAATGGTGAAAATATTGAACCCCAACCCATCGAAGATGCCTGCGCACGCAGCGTTTATATCGACCAAATAATGTTGGTTGGGCAAGATCAACGGGCTTTAGGAGCGTTAATCGTGCCTAACTTAGAAACTCTGCAACAGTGGATTACCGAACAAAAGCTAGACCTCAAGCTGCCTAGTTCAAATTCTGCTGAATCAATCGCTCACAGCGGTCTTAACGATCGGGCGATCGCCGATCTATATCGCAACGAGTTAAATCGAGAAGTGCAAAACCGACCTGGTTATCGTGCTGACGATCGCATTAGCACTTTTCGGTTTGTTACCGAACCCTTTTCTCAGGAAAATGGCACTATGACCCAGACTTTTAAAATCAAACGTCCTGTCATTAGAGATAAATATCAACATCTAATCGATGAAATGTTCTCAGACTAATATTTTTCTGTTTATGGTGAGCCTTATGGAAACTAGTTGATGTATTTATCTCAAGACAGAGATTTGGCAGGAGAGTGGGCGACGGGTTACGGTTCATGTTTTCAACCCGAACTGGAGATGACTACAAATCATCAACAGATCGAGTTACGGATTGCTTCAAAATATATTTTATAAGTTACAACTAAAAAGATTAAAAATTCAGGGGATAATCTAGTCAAACTAGGAAACAACCTGTAATCTTTAAGCTGTCTGAATTAAGAATTAATCAAGGAGTCTAGATCGTGGATTATACTAACGCCAGCTTGCTTTTAAAACGCCCAGTAACCGTCAAGGCTATTGTTACAGCCCAATGGAAAGAGGAAGTCACTCAACAACTGCAAAAGCAAATTGCCCAACTTGATAAGCAAATGCAGCAGCTTGATATGCAGGGCAAAAGAACTATTGATGAAATCACTAAACAAGCTGGGGGAGCAGCCAGCGTCCAGGTGAAAAAACAAACAGAAAACATTATGGGACAGGTCAACCAGAAAAAAACCGAAATGTTGGAAAAGAAAAATCAGCTGCTGCAACAGCTACAGCAAATCCAGCTGCTAGAGCTTGACCAAGAAGTAGTTCAGGCGCAGATGGAAAGCTTCTTTCGTCTAGAAAAAGGAGACAATCTAGTCAAAAAGCTGAATGTAGAGGTTGTCATCCGAGATGGAATAGTTGAAGAAATTCGGGGTGAACTTTAAAGAATGTCAGTAGAAGTTGCTTTATCAAACTTAAAGTAACTTGAAGTAATGCAAGCAAGAAATATAAATCTTCTTAAATATTCTTGTGTTTGGCAAAAGATACCCTGAAGATTAGTAAATATGGTAAGCATTGAGGGAGCAAGTTGAATACTAAAGCGATCGCCAGTCGTCCTGCTAAAGTTATTTGTCTGGGAGAAATACTGTTTGATTGTCTTGCTAACGAGTTAGGCAAGTCTGTCTCAGAGGTTACGTCTTGGACTTCTTATCCTGGTGGCGCACCTGCTAACGTCGCCTGTGCATTAGCAAAGTTGGGTACTCCCTCAGCCTTTATTGGCTGTGTTGGTAAAGACAAACAGGGTCGAGAACTAGTTCAACTGCTGAAGACGATCGGCGTAGATCTTTCTGGAGTGCAATACAGTGAAAAATTTCCTACTAGGGAAGTATATGTTACCCGCACCACCAGCGGGGATCGCATTTTTGCTGGTTTTGGCGATCGCCAGCCTGGTCAATTTGCCGATGCTTATCTTCAGGCAGCTCGGCTGCCGACAAAACTCTTCTTAGACGCAGAGTATTTGGTTTTAGGAACTTTAGAATTAGCTTATCCCCAAGCCAAAGCAGCCGTATTTCGCGCTTTAGAATTGGCAGTTGAATACCATTTAAAAATAGTTTTAGATGTTAATTGGCGACCGATGTTTTGGCTCGATGAAAACGAAGCCCTCCCCTTAATTAACCAGCTTTGGCAATATGTAGACTTTCTCAAGTTGGCACAAGAAGAAGCACAATGGTTGTTCGATACTGCGGATGCGGGAGCCATTTCTCATCTTCTTGGCTCAGTAGAAGGGGTTTTAGTCAGTAATGGAGATGCTCAGGTAAGCTACTGTCTCAGCGATAGTGAGGGTAAAGTCAACCCACTAAAAGTATCGGTTCAAGATACGACTGGTGCGGGAGATGCTTTTATGGCTGGCTTTATACATCAACTAACCCAGCACGGGATCAAAAAATTATCCGATCCCCAAATAGCCCAAGAGATTGTGAGATACGCTTGTGCGGTGGGTGGTTTGACTACAACTAAATCTGGCGCGATCGCTGCTCAACCTACTCCCGCAGAAGTTGAAGCCTTACTCAAAACAGCAGCCTAGTTCTTGAGCCATCGAAATAAAAAAGAGCCGAATCCCTCAATACAAAAGCATTTCGGCTCTTAAATTGTGTTCCCTCCTCACACGCCAGCAATCATAATCAAGCTGTTAAAGTTTGTCAACATTTTTTGACTCTGTTACTTTACAAGAGTTCGATCGAGTTTGATCGAAGAATAGAAATTTGGGTTTAATCAGCGACGCTATACAGGAAGCTCGATGCTACACATATAGTCTTTTTAAATAGAAACCATACGAACAAATTAGAAGCGAGCAAAGTTTGCGATCGCCTACTTTGTCTGTTTCTTCTTTTTCTGCTGCTGGTTAATGAATTATTCTGAGCAACAAATTTGTTCGGTATAAACCACTAAATGTTTATACTGAGCTGTTTAAGTATTTAAATATGTTTTTGGCATTACTTCAGTAAATACTCCTAGAAAAGCTTTTATAAAATAAATAAACCAGGCAATATTATTTTAAGACTATAGTTTATTACTCTTCGCAATTAACTATAAAATAAAGTGTTTTTTTAGGTAGTATTTAATATATAAAAAACAACACAAAACAGTTTTTAGTTTAAGAGTTTATATTTAAAAGCAATGTTTATTTAAAAAGTATTGCTCTCTGCAAAAATACGGAAAATTCGCTGAGATATAGAAAACATATTCGTTTTTTTATATGTAACAGTATTACTTATATTATCGTATAGCCTTCGAATACTGAGTCTCAAGCATTATCTCAGTATTTTCAACTAGAAAAACTGCTATTTTTACATAAAGTAGAAATGTTGACATTTAAGAAACTATGAACAAAATAGATAGATAGGAATATGAAAAAATTATTTAAAGTTTTTGTATTCTTTATTACTAGAAACTAAAAAAATACAAATTATGATAGTTTCAATTGGTTAGATAACCAAATAAAGTAAAACGGCATTTTAGGTCGAATTAACATTACATAAATAGTGAGGAACAATTATGTCAAGTATCGTTTCTATAGAAAATCCCGACTTAGGTTTTGAAACGACAATTGTTGGTAGCCAATTAGAAATTATTGGTCAACAAGGCGAGGAAAATATTATTGAAGTCAAAGGCGATTCACCAATTACTATTATTGGTGGCGCGCTTGGAGATACCGTGATGGACGGAGCAGGCGACGCAACCATTTTCACAGGAGATGGCAATGATATGATTTCTGGTGGCAATGGCGACGACATCTTAATTGGTGGTGAAGGTGAAGATACTATCTTAGGTGGACTCGGAGCCGACTTCATATCGGGTGGTGCTGGAAACGATATCATTAGAAGCGGTTTACCTGGAATGGATTCCAACGGTAATCCTATGGGTGACACCTTAAGAGGTGGTGCTGGTGAAGATGTTTTTGAATTTACTGCTGACGAGTTTGAATCAGGAGGAATTGATGAAATCTCAGATTTTGAAGCTGGTGTTGATAAGATTACAATCTTTGGAGTCAGCAACGGCAGTGTCAATTACAATCAAGACACTGGCATAATATCGATTAAGGGAGAAGCAGCAATTGATGTTGGTACAGATTTAGATATTGACGAATCTAAAAAAGGCGACACTGATACTTGGGAATTATTTTAAGTAGACTATCGATCGCTTTTATATTTACCAGAATAAAGTAACGCTCTATGGACCCATAACCTTGTTAGTTATGGGTTTTGTAGTATGTTCGGGTATTTAGCTTAAAATCATAATTACCTGGATATTAATTAAACACGAACAACTTTTAACAAGTACCATTGATGTTTGATTAGATCTATTTTTGTAGGCTGTCTAAGTTCTATTTGTAGTTTGAGTTAGGGTCATTCCTATTACCGTCAATGAAAGACGAATCTTCGATCAAAAATATCAAATCTCATTTTGCTGAAGGAGAATGGGAGCAGATTATCAAGATCTGTCAACAAGCGATCGCCCTAAACCCTCAAGAGCTTTATTTTTATCCTTATTTAGCCAAAGCCTATGCTCAACAAGGGAAATTTTCTCAAGCGATTAGTTCCTATCAAAAAGTTCTGGGTACTTCAGCCGACCAATCAGAAGCGTATGCTGAATTAGGTTTATTACACAGTAAACAAAAAAAGCTAGAACAGGCAGCTTGGCATTATGAACAAGCTTTAAACTTTCGACCAGATTGGCCAGAGTTGCAATATAACCTGGCGGTAGTATGGCATCAATTGGGTAAGTGGCAAAAAGCAATGGCTGCCTACAATAAGGCTATTGAAATCAAACCCGATTATGGTGCAGCCTACTTTAATTTGGGGGTGCTTTACGATCAAACAGGACAACTAGAGGCAGCGATCGCAGCTTATCAACAGGCGATCGCCATTCAACCGAAATTGGTTAGAGCCTATAGTAATTTGGGCAGCACCCTTGCCAGAAAACAAGAATACGAACAGGCAATCTCAATTTTTAAGCGAGGACTTGCTCTCGATCCTACCTTAGCAACCTTACATAACAATTTGGGTCAGGTTTATTGGTTTGATCGTCAATCAGGACTTGCCCTTAAAAGTTTTGAAACTGCGATTGTCCTAGAGCCGAAGATGGCTTTAGCCCACCATAATTTAGGTAAGCTATGGCAACAGCAGGGCGACTATCCTCAAGCGATCGCGTGTTTTCGTACCGTTGTTGAGCTAGAGCCAGACAATATTTTGGCTTATAGTAATTATGCCGATGCGCTGCAAAAAATCGGCGATTTGGATTCAGCTTTAGACTGTTGGCGCAAAATAATCGAGCTGGAGCCTGAATTTGTCGATGCTTATTGTCAAAGAAAGTTAGCTACCAAACCCGAAGATTTATTAGAAACAGCAAAGTTGACCTGCGCTCGTTTTCTCCAGGCTCTCAAACAGGGACAACGCCCAGAGGCTTACGATCTCCTCTGGCAAACCTATGGCTATATGGGAGATGGTTGAATTGGGTGTGAGGGAATTAATTAAAC
>JADEXJ010000190.1 GCA_015207195.1 Pleurocapsales cyanobacterium LEGE 10410 | reverse complement strand
GGGCGATAGGGCGATAGGGCGATGTTTGGGTGTGATAAATTATTGTGCCTACCTACTAACGACTAACGACTAACTAATCGACGTATTACTAATTTACTCACTCACATTCACAACAGCGAACACAAATACGAAACACCGCAATAACTGCCAGAATTTCTGCACCGAGTAAAAACATTTTGGGGGTCAAACATAGTCCCCAAACTAAAAGAATTGCCCCAATAACCGCTCCTGCAAGCTGCGATACTTCTTCTGTGGCTCTTAAACCCCAGGCGATCGCCCCTAAACCTAGCCCTAGGAAAATAGCGAAGCTCATGATGCGGGTTCGAGAACTCTAACCAAAGTGCGATCGCTGGTTAAATAAGATTGCTTGACCGTAATGCTATTACTACTCACTCGACCGATTTCCATATCCTGTACCAGGGTCAAAAACTCATCTACGGGGGCGAGATCGCAATTTTCTTTAGCTGCCATTGCGGTACGATAGTGAGTCGGAATCACCATCTTGGGATTGAGGACTTTCACAGCCTGTCTTGCCTCTTGAGGATTGTAGGCTTTGATTCCTCCACCTACGGGAGTAAAGACTATATCTGCACCAGCTAAGAGGATCTTGTCTTCGGTAGCCAAGGGAGCAGCAGCACCGCCTAAATGCAGCAGATCGACTCCTCCTTGAGTCCACCGCCAAGCAATATTTTCACCAAAGCGTCTACCTCCTTCGCGATCGTGAGGTAGAGAGAACCCTTGAAACCTAATCCCATTAAATTCGTAAGAACCTCTTTCGGTAAATACTTCTGGATTTCCTGCGACTGAATCAATTGCTCCCTCATCCAACAGAAAGCTACTAACTAGAACTACGTCTGGTCGAACATCAGGTAAAGTATAGCCAGCAGTGCAGCCAATAGACTGATAGGGATTAACTAAGACCTTGATGCCATTACCCGTAAACAAAAAACAGGTATGTCCTAAATATTGAATCGTCACCGAATCAGAACTTTGTTGCGCCCAGGAAACTTGACGGGGCAGCAAACCTGTAGCGATCGCCGTTGTCAAACTTATTCCACCATAGCGGATTAACTGTCGCCGTTTCATATACTTATTTATCACCTAGAGACTGTAAAAAATTACGCAATAATAATTTTCCATTATCCGTCAAAATGCTTTCAGGATGAAATTGTACTCCTTGGAGGTGATGATAGTCGCGGTGGCGCACTCCCATAATCGTGCCGTCTTCAACCCAAGCGGTAATTTCCAATGTATCGGGAATCGTTTGGGGTTCTATAACTAAACTGTGATATCTAGTGGCGGTAAACGGAGAATCCAAACCTTTAAATACGCCCAAGTTCTGATGATGTACGGGAGAAGTCTTGCCGTGCATTAATACTGGAGCGGAGACTATTTTGCCTCCAAAAACTTGACCGATAGTTTGATGACCCAAACAGACACCCAAAATTGGAATTTGAGAACCAAGCTTTTCAATTAGCTGGAGGGAAATTCCTGCATCTTCGGGTCTACCAGGACCAGGGGAAATTACAATGCCGTCTGGCTTGAGCTGATTAATAGTATCAATATCTATAGAATCGTTGCGATAAACCCGAATATCCGAGGCAACGGGTAATTCTTGACTCAACTCCCCCAAATACTGCACCAAATTGTAGGTAAAACTATCGTAATTATCAATAACTATAATCAAATCCAATCTCCATTACATCACGAGCATAATACGCTCAACTAGGGGAGGAAGCAAGATAAAGGCTGCTACCATCACCGCAGCAACCGCGCCGATCAATACCGCACCAGCTGCACAGTCCTTGGCTATTTTAGCTAGCTCGTGGTAAGTTTGCTCGACAGTCAGATCGACTACGGCTTCAATGGCTGTATTGATTAATTCTAGAACCATAACCATCGCGCAGGTCATCACCACTATTGACATTTCTATCGCCTGAATATCGAGAAAGATTCCCAAGCTGATAGCTAGAATTCCAATAGAGGTATGAATACGGAAATTTCTTTGAGTAACAAAGGCATAGTATACTCCAGCCCAAGCATATTTAAAACTCAGAAATAAATTTGGTGCTACCTGCCATGCCAAATGACGAATAATTTTGTTATTGGCTGAAGAAGACTCTTGAGCAGTAGGGGCAATGGTAGAAGATTTCATATTTATATCTAAATAAAGTCAATGTCGGGTCTGTTGTTGGATTTGGTTCAATTACACTGAGCAAATTCAGCTGTAACTATCCGTATATGCACTCAATTTATAGCCTAATAATAACTCAACAGTATGTTCACATAAAACATTATAAACACTTATGTATTATTTCGTAATTCAATTATTGGATATCTAATAGTTGAATTAATTCAGACTGCTTGTTAAGCATCCGTTCCAAACTCAGATCGTCTGGATGATCCCATCCTAGAAGATGCAGCAAACCATGACTAGCCAACCAAGCTAATTCGATTGTTAGAGAATGGTTTTGCTCTTGCGCCTGTTTGACAGCGGTGTCGAGAGAAATAACAAGATCTCCTAAATATAAAGGTTCGGCAAGCTCTGAAGGAATGGAGATCTCAGCTTCAGTAGCAGCAAAAGCCAAGACATCCGTAGGCTGATTTATCGAGCGATATTGATAATTCAATTCTTGAATTTGGCGATCGCCAGTTAATCTTAAGCCAAGTTCGCAATCTTCTGCCAAATCAGTCGTCAAACTCAACGAGTGTAGCCAATCTTCAAACCAATCTATCCAGGGAATAGATTCGACCATGTTTAAAGCATCCTCGGACAAACTCCCTTGATAGAGATTTTCTAAATAAACAATGGCATTGATAGATTGTTCTACAGTTATATTCATACAAGATTTTATTTATGGTTTGGTTAAATATGCCAGACCAACTAAAAGCCCGACTAGTCCAACAGTAGTTAAGAAAAAGTGCCACAAAGATTGTCTTCCCTTGCGTACCATATTTCTCATCGCCAGTTTTATGTAGCTGTCTTTCGCTTTAGGGGCTTGAGGAATATCTTCAGGTAGGTTATCAGTAGTAACAGCAGTTTTTTCTGTTGGTTTAGGAGCAGAATTTGTCATTGTAAAACAATTTAGTCAATTTACGATATGTTAAATTAAACAACATTTAACTTAATAATAGTACTCGAACAATAAAAAACACAGAAATCCGCTGGTCAAAGGGACGGTTAAGTTATCTATTCCTAGTTTAGAAAAGGCTTCCAACATTGTGGCAACCACGGCTACCACTAGAGAAATTGTCCATGTCTGCCAATTGTTGCCCTGCACCAATAACAAAATTAGTCCAGTAACGATCCAGGCAGTTACCGCCATAGCTAGAGAACCTTCCCAGCTTTTGGTTATTTGTCCGACTCGATAGATATGTCTGCCAAAACGCTGACCGATAATAGCTGCCATACCGTCTCCCCAAGCCATAACCAAAATGCCAATTACCGCATATTGAGGGTTAGTTTGCCAAAAGCAAGCAGCTAAGACCCCCATGCTAATCGCATAAAATAGAGTACCAAAGCTTTTACGCCCCACGCTTTCGATGCTGGGCAAAATTGGAATGATGTAAGAAATTAAGGCGATCGCTGCTGCGACAATTGCTGCACTAACGATGACCCCCTGGGATATATCCAGCCACCAAGCCAGCAAAATTACGTTGCCACTACCAATATGAACTACCTTGCGTGTTAGTTCGGGATCGTCAGTAAGAAAACGGCTCAAAGCCTCTGCTAAAATTACTAGCAACGCTAAATAGACAAAAACCGCCCCTAGAGGATAGACAAAATTGGCGAGGGCGTTTTGAAAAGTAAATTCTAGACTGCTCATATATTAGGAATTTGCACTAATTTGATCGACGTTCGGCTAAAGAAAGAAAGCTGGCAATTCCTTCAGCTATGTACAGCTCTGCTTATCTTGAGTTTTGTAATTAACAGCTTAATAGCCAGCTACTCACCATTAACCATACATCTTCGTTTCTACTAATTTTTAGCTAATGCTGAGTGAACACGATCGCCTGCTGACAACCCCAATAAATTTAACTTTTTCCAATTAAAATCGATTCCAACTTGCTTAAGATTTAGAACGCTGCCAGTTATATGTTTATCAGAAAGTTTTTGGCTATCTTAACGATCTTAACGACAATCGTTACTGTTTGGATTACGCCTCCAGCAAAGGCACAGCTGCCATTTATTCAGGATATTGCAATCTATTCGCGAATCTTGCGACAAGTACAAGAAAATACCCTCAATTCTGCCTGTATACGTTTGGATGGTCGCTGTCTGTTCAAGCTGGCTGCTACTGAACCTGAGGTGTTGTCAGACAGAATTGGCGAAATTCAAAAACGATTTGGCGAAGTAACGGCAGATTATTTATCCGCTCAGGACAATCAAGGAAAAGTGACTATTAGAGAAAACGGTAATTTACAGGATCTCTATTTAGTTGCCAACAATCGACCAGAGCGTTTGTTTACCGTTACCAGCCCAGATGCTAGAGCGAACGATGTCAGCGTTTTAATTAGATCTCAGCAGCTGAAATTGGCAATTGAGCAGGGCTTAGAAGTTGCCCGACAAGAGCGATCGCCTCAGTATCAACGAAAGCAGATTGTCACGGGATTGGGGATTTTTCTACTAATTTTCTTGAGTAATTTTCCTTTAATCGGGGGAACTAGAAAACTGCGTAAGTCAGCCCGCAATTTAGCTCCTTCAACCAGTTCTCAAAGTTTGCCCATTTCGGTTCAGTTAGCCCTGCGCCAAAAGTGGAATTTGACCGAAATTCAATATCGTTTGTTACAGCTGGTTCAGGTGATGATTTGGATTGGAGGAATTTTGTCGATCTTCAACTTGCTCCCCCAAACGCGAATCGTTCCGTTTTTGTTTATTGCTGCTCTTAGAATTCCTTTTCGGATTAGCATCGTGGCATTGCTCACCTATATTTTAATTCGCCTAACCTATTTTGCGATCGCCAAACTGAGCGCAGCTGCAATTGGCAGTCAGCCTAATGATGTAAAAATTAATCAACGTGGTAAATTACGCATCGACACCACTACCAGGATTTTACGCAGTGCAATTACTGTTGCCTTGGCAGGAATTGGTATTTTGGTCGCTTTTTGGGTAAACGGAGTTAACCTTGCGCCAATTTTGGCAGGTGCTGGTATTTTTGGCTTGGGTTTGTCTTTAGCCTCACAAAACCTAATCAAAGATGCGATCAATGGCTTCATCATTATTTGGGACGATCGCTATGCTGTGGGAGATATTGTTGATATCGGTTCGGTTAGCGGTTTAGTCGAAAATATCAATCTACGTATTACCCAGCTTAGAGATGCGGAAGGACGATTAATTACTATTCCCAACAGTGCCATTGAGATCGTGTCCAATCGTTCTAGTCAATGGTCTAGGGCAGACATCAATATTCCCATCGCCTACCAAACAGACATTGACCGAGCCTTGGGGGTTATCGATCAGGTGGCTCATGCCATAGCCAAAGACCCTCAGTGGCAAGAGCGCATTTGGGAATTCCCCAATATTTTGGGTGTAGAACAGTTTAGCGATCGCGGTATTTTAATTCGCGTCTGGATCAAAACCGAACCCCTGCAACAATGGGATATAGCCAGAGAATTTCGCCGTAGAGTCAAAATCGCCTTCGACCAAGCAGGAATTCCGATACCCATTCCACAACAACAGATATTATTCGCTCAAAAGAAGGCAGTGAGTAATCAAGAACAGCAACATTCATAGTCGTTCTAATTAATTTCCGTTAAGAACAAATGACAAACAACGCTCTTCGCCAACTAACTGTAATGTTGCCGATCTACTTAGACTGAGCAACAAATTGAATCTCTGGTAACAGCGGGTCTTTTACAATGCCCAAGCCAGCATAACCCCAACGCTGCATTAGTCCTTTTAATTGCACGGGAGATGCAGTTTCTACCGTGAGGCGATCGCTATATTCTTTACCGTGGCTGTTGATATAGCTCATGGCATCATAATCGTGCTGAAACACCAACAGATAACTTGCTTCTCCCTCACTTTCTTTTGGTATCCGAGCCACTAAATATTTACCATCTTGTTTAGAACGAATCAAATAGTTAATTTGTAATAGCATCTTTGCTCTTTCCTCATTTAGATAGCTGAGTGTTGGATCTAAGAGACTGTTGATTAATGCCTCAAATTAAGTTTGCCACGCCACTACTTTAAATCTTCCAATTTGATTTTGGGATCGACTGCTTTTAACAGCAAATCCGCTAGCAAATTGCCAATAATTAGCATAGTTGCTCCCATCATCAAGCTTGCCATAACCAAATACTTATCCTGAGCTTGGACTGCCTGTAGGGTCAGACGACCCAAACCTGGCCAATTAAAGAAAAACTCAGCGATAAATGAACCGCCAAGCAAACTAGCAAATTCAAATCCTAAAAGGGTAATAAGAGGGTTGATTGCATTGCGCAGAGCATGAACATAAATAACCTTATTTTCGGGTAATCCCTTAGCGCGGGCGGTCTGAATATAGTCTTGTCGCAGTACGTCTAGTAGTTGCCCTCTAGTTAAGCGTTGCAGCCCTGCAAAACTAGTAATACTTAGAGCAATTGTGGGTAAAATCATGTGCCAGCCGATATCGAGGATTTTGCCCAGAGGTGATAGTTGTTCGTGGTTGATGCTGGTCATCCCGCCTACAGGAAACAAAGGAGACAAAAACTGAGCAATAACCAAGAAGATTAGGGCAGTAATAAAGCTGGGAAATCCCTGTCCCAAATAACTCAAGACTCTCAATATTTGATCTAGGAGACTATTTTGCTTTACCGCACTCAGAATACCCAACGGGATAGCGATCGCCCAAGTAAGAACAATTGAAGCCAAAGCCAATAACAAAGTGGCTGGAATCCTTTCGAGCAGCAGAGAAGAAACCGAACGAAAATAATTAAAGCTTTCGCCAAAATCAAATCTGGTAACTACCCGAAACAGCCAGCGAAAATATTGAATTATTGCGGGCTGATCCAAACCAAATTGTTCTGTGAGTTCTGCAATCCGTTCGGGGGTGATTTGGGGATTTTGTTTGAGAGTATCGAGATAGTCCCCAGGAGCTAATTCTACTATGGCAAAACAAAGAGCAGATGCCAATAGCAGGGTCAAAATAGCTTGTAAAAGTCTTTTGGCAACATATAGGGGAGTTTCGCTGCGGAAAAATTGAGCAGAAAAGGGCGATCGCGTTACTGCATTATTACTTTGAGCCATAGTCTGGGGTTAACTCGTCAATACAATAATAACCAGTTAACAATCAAGCCAGGTAAGCTGCAATCCAAAATAAACTATCTACCAAAATTGTGCTTAAAACTGCCCCAGCAAACGCCCACCAGTGTAGCTCCATTTTCTTTAAAGACCACCAGCTGACTGCTAACAAAATATTGACTAATACTATTGCCCAACTAATACCCCAAACAGTTTGAACCTGAACCAAGGCTGATTTAAATATTGGTGAAGCCAAAGCAGGGTCGATGTCTACCGTCATTAGCTCGCGCCAGTAAGGAATGACATCAACTATGTAGAAATAGAGATCGGTAATAGCTGTACCAAGCAACGAACCGAGATAGAAAAAATTGCCTATTTTTCCCCAACCGCGCCAGATACACCATAGGGCAAAAGGCAATCCAATAGATTCAATTGGAATGTGAACTAGTGGTTCAGCCCTCAGCCATCCCCAATAAATTGAACCTGCTAGCCAACTCCAGCTAAAGCCTAGAATAATATCTCCCCACCAACGACTTTGAGGACGTTGGTATAGTGACCACCCTAACCCCAACCAAAATAGGGTCAATATTAAGCTAACCCAGGGAAATAGTCTCACTATTGGGGCTTGAAAAAATACTGGCACTGAAACCAGAAAAGAAGCGGTAAAAAATACTCGCCATGACTTGCTTTGTCGAGCTTGCTGCAACGGCAGGCTCAGAACATTGTGTGAAGTTGTAGTAGGGTAATCGGAACTAGAAGATGTCACGAGCAATATAAATTAGTGTATGAGTGGACTATTTTTAATTTTTGTTACTTATCTTTACCTTTATTCAAAATACCACAGTTTTTTTGTCTGGGATCTAGAAAAATAAGGTAATAACAGTACTGATTTAGTCCCGAATAAGATATTAGTACTAATTTTTTAAGTCAAGCTCGGTAATGTAAATTTGATTAACAATGAGAGACTTCTCTTCAAAATCCCCACCCCAAACAGTTGCGGTATTGTAAGCAAGGGACAAGAAAAATGTCGCTTTATGAAGAAGACTTGACTTGGTGCTTATTTAAAGCAAATTTTACCTAGGTATTTGCTAAAAGTTAAATATTTATTAGATATTTGATAGTTCGGCTTACCCTAAACCGCAACCTCTAACCTTGAGTCGTTTTAAGCTTTTCTTTATAGTCGTTCTAATTAGTTGTGCAAAAGGCTGTAGTTGTTAGTTGTTAGATATTATCAGGCATTGCTCGACAATATCTAAATATCTAAATACCTAAATATTAAAATTTATGCTGTGGGAAGGCAGAACCGAAAAGTACTTCCTTTACCTAGTTCGCTTTCAACTTCAATTCGACCACCCTGCAACTCTACCAGACGACGAGCGATCGCCAAACCAATCCCCGTTCCCCCTGAATGGCTCGCACGGGAAGGATCGGCACGCCAAAAGCGTTCAAATACATAAGGTAGATCTTCTGCTGCAATTCCCACTCCTGTATCTGTTACGGCGATCCATACCTGATGATTGGCTTTGGTCGCTTTGACGGTAATCGAACCAGTTGCGGTATAGCGGACGGCATTGCCCAAGAGGTTGACTAAAATTTGTTCAGTGCGATCGCGATCGGCTACAACATTTGGTAGATCTTGGGGACAGTCTAAGTTTAAATCTGGACCTTCTTCTAATAGCTGATCGGCAAAGCGTTCTACTAAGGAGGCAAGCAAAGGATATAAGTTAAAAGGCTGAGAGTCAATCGAAAGATAACCTGCTTCGGCTTTAGAAAGTTCTTGCAGGTCGTGAATCAATCTTTCTAAACGTCTGGTTTCCCCGATCAAACGCAAATACAGTTCTGGAGTGCCATCAATTCTGCTATCGGCTAATTCTTCTAAATAACCCCGCACCACGGTTAAAGGAGTTCGTAATTCATGAGTTAAATCGCTGATTAGTTCCCTTCTTCTTTGTTCTACATCTCTAATGCTGCCAGCCATCGAGTTAAAGCTGAGGCTTAGTTGGTTGAGTTCTGGTATGGCACTTTCAGGCACTCTCTCATCTAAATCCCCCGCAGCAAATTTTTGAGTCACGCGCTTCATCTGTTTAACAGGCTGAGTAATGCGCTTAGAAGATATATAGCTAACTCCTGCTGCTGCCCCCGCACCTGCAATAACCGATAAGATTGCGCCACGATTCCAAGCGGTTTCAAATCCTTCTACTAAATAGGTACGTGCCGAACGAACGGTAAAGAGTCCTCTTTTTTCTAACTGCTCCAGACGCAAAACAAACATTCTGGGGGAAGAAACTTTGGCAATAATAATAAAGCTGCCTAATCCCACCATCATTACTAAGAGGTGAGAAATAAATAACCGCGCTCCTAAACTTAATTTGGGCATCATCTAATCGTTAAATTTTAACCGTGGCGCAACGAGCTAGTGTAGTTCATTTTAGTACTCGATCGCCTGCTGTAGCCACAGGTAAATCCCCAAACTGTCGAGTGCTTGTCAGCATATTGTTGTTTGGTATTGCTCAGCTTTAGCTATTACAATCTAGAGGATTGATAATTCGCCGAGGTTCTCTAAACGTTTAAAGTTAGTCAGCTGAATAAAATTGTCAGACAAATTTTCAGCGATCGCAGGACTAATCCAGCTCATTTGTTTCAACAGATGAATTGCCATGGCATACTTAGCTCTTTTTGCTCCGTCTCTAACCTTAATTGCTAGTCCCATGCCCTCGCCGACTTTACCAATGCACTGAATTCCTTCGGCTCCAGATTTACTAACCAGCTCTCCTTCACTCAGGCGCATTAATTCTGTATCAAATGCTCCATCTCCAGCAATCATCCGAGGATAATAGGTCATAGCGCGAGCGATCCGTTCTAAACCCAAATTTTTGCCTGCTGCCAACTGAGCGTAAAGATGCGCCATCTGCTGTAGCTGCATCGAATAGGTAGGCATGCCACAATCATCGTGGGCGCTAATCAATTCGTCTCCAGGCATTCCCAGCAGCTCTGATATTTTGCTTAAGATAAGCTGCTGAGCGGGATGTGACCGCTGTAAATAGGTGTTTAGTGACCAATTCTGACTTTTACAGACTGCTAAAACCCCAGCGTGCTTACCAGAACAATTATGCTCCAAACGATTGGTTTTTCCTGAAGGAATGGGGCATTGTAGGGCAAGAGGATCGACATCGGCACGCCACAAAATGTTAAATGCCTGTCTTGCTTGTTCGATTTTTCCCTGATGAGAGCTACACATAATCGCCAAATCGCGATCGCTCAGACCGTATTTTTGGAGCGTACCTGTAGTGGTTACGGCTAATGCCTGAAAAGGTTTTAAAGCAGAACGAATAAAAGTTGATGTTTGGGAGCTACCCGCCACTAATAAGACTCTTCCCCGACTGTCACAGACTGTAGCTTCCACTGTATGAGAAGATTCTAGGATTCCTTCTCTGAGAAGATGGACTTCTAAGGACGGTGTTTGAGTTCGTTTTCCCCTGGTCATTCGCGATTAAGT
>JADEXJ010000189.1 GCA_015207195.1 Pleurocapsales cyanobacterium LEGE 10410 | reverse complement strand
GGCAGAACACGTAATTACCGATACTAAAGCTAGACCAGAAAAGGAAGAAATTCAGGCGGTAGCGGAAGAATACGATCTTCTGATTCTGCCTACTCCGCCAAAAGCATTGGATATGGAAGCTCTACTTAAAACTAGAGATATGCTAGTTGACTATGGGACAAACTATAAAGTTCTGTTGACTATCACTCCTCCACCGAGAAAAAGACCAGGAGGAAGAGAGAAAATTCCCAGCACAAAAGAGAAGGAAGCTCGTGAATTATTAGAAATGGAAGAACTTCCGATCTTCAAATCTACGATCTATCAATATACAGCAGTAGAAAAATCGCCTCTGTCTGGAGTAACTGTAGACAAATACGAAGATTCTTACTCAGCAATCGCTTGGCAATGCTATGAAAATTTAGGTAGGGAAATATACGATGGCAAAAAGTAATCCTAGTCTGGCAGATCTTAGCCGTATGCGGAGAGAGGCGAGACAGCGCGACAAAGCTGAGACTGTACAAGAGACTCAACCGCACTTCGTGCGAAACTCCGAAAGGGTTGGGAGCGATAGCTCCCGTGAAGAAGCAAAAACTGTTGAGCCACAACAGCAAACTATTCCAGTTCAAAGCGATCGCCAATCCCAAGTCAGTAACGATTCAAAGCTTGAAGTAGTTGCCGATCGCAAACCTTCCGAGACGGAAGAACCAAAAAAAGTAGGTAGACCAAAAGGAATAAGAAGCAATCCTGAATATGAGTCTACAACTATTAGACTTCACAAACAGGTAAAAGCTAAAGCTCGCTATATATTGTCTACTCAGCCTGAAAAAATGGACTTACAAACTCTACTCAATGACTTATTGGAGAACTTTGTTCGACAACAAGAGGCAGAGTAGTGTAATTACATAATTCTGTATTTTTAGAGTTATGTAATTATAAAATTGCATATTTACAGTACGAAGAAAAATCTTAGTATCAGCTCGAAGCTATCGTTCGAGCTGATATATTTATTTTAAGCTGACCATCGACAATAGATTTTAGAATTATAAAAGTAAAGATTTATACAATTATGTAATTCCGAAATTCCGAAATTAACTGACTTCTAGAACTAACAAAATTTTAGATCTATCAAAACAATGATTTTGATTTTCTCTTGCCTGGAGGTCGTTTAAAACCTTTTGGCTTTGGATCTTCCATTGATTTAGAATCGCTTTCCTGTTTGGCAATCTCAGGGGCTTTAGCCTGGGCGGGTTGTAGATCGACGATCTTTTGCATCTCTTTCGACCAATTCCTTTCCACCAAATTTACTGGATAAATATCTCGATACTTTTCTCGCCAGTACTTTTGATGAATTGACTTTGGGACATTAGGATGGTCTGACCCTACTAATGAATTACCCCAGAGTAGATCGACGCGATCGACTAAGTAGAAAACGGGCATGGCAAACATATAACAACAACAAATTTATCTTCAATAATTTAGAAACAACAACAACAACGGCATTTGCTGCTGTGGTAGAGTAAATCCACTCTCTATTTTCCACAAAGTAACAGTGATAAGTATAGAAAGAGCAATCGACCCTCAAACAGAGTCGAGATTTTGCTGCGTATTCGACACCGAAACTTGCTTACCTATCGAACCTATCCAAAGGTACTTAAACTATTGCCGTAAACGACAACTAGCAGCTAACACAGTAAATACCTATGCCTGCCGATTAGTCGATTTTTGGCATTGGCTAGAGTACAAATCTCTGGACTGGCAAGATTTAGGCTTAAACGAATTAGCAGATTTTGTTAACTGGTATCTTCTCGGTGGGGACATCGAAGTCATCTCAGAATTCGTAAGAGAAGCCGTATCCAAACGCAGTCCACGTACAGTTAATCTTGCTGTTACAGCCATTCAAGGGATGTATGAATTCCACACTGTAGAAGGTAGGATTAGCGAAAAGCAATTTACTAGATTGGTTCATGGATGGGGTAAACGTGGAGGATTTTTGCGAGGTATTGTTAAAAGCACCCCAGAGAAACGAAAACGAATCAAAATAAAAGAACCAAAAAACTTCCCTGGTTGTCTCACGGACGAACAAGTAGCTCAACTAGCTGATGCTTGTTATACCTATCGAGACAGGCTGATAGTGATGCTGCTGAGAGAAACAGGAATTAGACGGGGTGAATTACTTGGCTTACATCACTGTGATGTTCGAGATCTCGACAGTAGAGGGAGAATCAGGATTGTACGCAGAGATGATAATCCCAATGGTGCAAAAGCCAAAGGTACAGAGAGAGAAATACCTGTCTTACATAACCGTGAAGCCTTACAAGATACTTTCCAGGCTTACTTATTAAAAGAATATCCCCCAGAAGCAGAACAACAGGGATATGGAATGTTATTCGTTAACTTAGATAGCAAATATGCGGGTAAACCCATGACCAGTGCGCGGTTGAATAATCTATTTTACCAACTCAAAGATAGAACAGGGATTGAAGCTCATCCTCACTTATTTCGCCATACTTTCGCTACCCGTATGTTTCAAGCTGGCTATCTAGATCAATATGTACAACAGCTATTAGGACATAAATCCATTGCTACCACCAAAGATATTTACTCTCATGTCCTTGATGAGATGAGTTTGGACGCTTATTTGCTTGAAGAAAACGAGCGACCCACAGAGCCTATCGGCTCAAAGTTGCGAAGCAACGCTGGGGCGTAAGCCCTGTTCGCCGACAGGCGCAAGCGTCCAGTATAAGCGCTTGGGGAAACCCCAAGCGACATGAACTTGGGAATGCGCGAGGAAAAAGAAATTAATGTTACCAATTGAAGCGTTACAGTCAAGAATAGCTAATTCGGAATTAGGACAGCAATGGATTATGCATCCTTTAATAAATAAGGATGTTTGGGCTCTAATTGATTTGGGTTATACAAAAGAAGAATTAGCGATCTTAGGTAGACAATACATTTATTTCAATGGCTTGAGACTGTCTTGGTTAAAGCTGTTGACCAAATTAACAGTTTTAGCAAGTGTCAGAGAAAAGCATTCGTTTGGAACTATTAAACAGCGAATTCAAACTTTAAAACAATTAGATAAATTTTTAGCATCAAAAGGGTATATCAAGCCAGAAATCTTAACGGATACTTTGTTGCTTGAATTTGTAGCTGGAATTAAAGATTGTCAAAGAGCAACTTTAGCTTATGCTTCTAGATTATGGACTGAAGAACAATGGCTCAAGTTACCATATACTCATCAAAAATACCAAAGGTCTACTCCTCAAGTCGAAATAATTCCCGAAGAAGTCTTGTATCAAATCTATGAAAACTTAGAACTATTTCCAGCTCCTTTAGAGAGACTATTTAGATTACAGCTTGTCTTAGGATGCCGCATAGGGGAAATGCTTAGAATGCCTCGTCGATGTTTAAAACAAGAAGACAGTCAATGGTTTTTACTACGGTGGATAGAAAAGCAAAAACATTGGAAATATCATCAAATTTATCATGGCGTTGCTGAATTAATCCAAGAGCAGCAAAGATTCATAGATCTTCAATTTGGTAATAATTCTAATTTTGATAAATTATTTTGTAAAGTATCAACAAATTCTCAAAATCAAACTAAAAATTTAGGCAGAAGATTTAATAGAAAGCAAATATATACACCAGATCTTTTAAGTGAAAGCATAGTTCAAAATTGGCTCAAAGATTTTAGAGAAGAATCTGACCTGAGAGATAAATACGGTAAGAGATTCAATCTAACTAGCCATATGTTTCGTCGTACCAAAGCCAGTATCATGGCTTACTGTGAGACAGAAGATGAATATATTGCTGCGGTTTTAGGTCATAGTTCTCTAGATATGCTACCCCACTATCGTCAGCGATCTTTAGAGAGACTAGAAAAAGAAGCTAAATCTAAAGGCTATGTCGATATGTACGGTCGAGTAACTAGCTTCAAACCAAGAAAGCGTAGATATGAGAAATTAGCTCAATTGCTCAAGGTTAATACAACCTTGGGGGAATGCCATCGACCAGTAATGTTAGGTGATTGCCAGTATCGCTATGCCTGTTTGAGTTGCCACCATCATCGAGTCACTAAAGAGGATAAACCGAAGTTATTAGCTGACTATCAGCTTTTGCAGCAGGATTTAGAAAAATCTCGAAAAGCAGGACAAGAAAGAAGAGTAATTGAGATTAATCGTTTATTGGGGTTATTGAAGGCTCGGTTAGAAGGATTAGAAGAACTAGAAAATCTTAATAGGGATAAGGTTAATGAGCAAAAAGCGTAAGTATCCACCTATTTCTATCCATCCAACTTTATATGGTCAATTAGAGGTTAATTGGCAACAAGAATACACTAATGAGTTTAATTGTCCTGATTGTCAGGTAGGTAAAATGACTAGGTTTGCTTATCAAAAGAGAACCACCTGTAAGTTTCGACTGGGCTGCAATTCCTGTGGTAAAAGAATACATTTAACTAACAAGATTATAGGTATGGGAAATAGAAAGAACCCACCTATTTCCCATCATCCAACTTTGAATGGGGTCTTGAAAATCAACTGGGACAAAGAATATAAGGAAGAATATAACTGTCCTGAATGCAATCATGGAGTGCTGAGATATTGTCATTGTAATAATAAATCTGTATGTAAATTCAGAATATATTGTGAATCTTGCCAATCAAAAACTTTACTCAATTGTAGGGTGGCAAACCATATTTACAATTATCTCCCTACTGTAGAATGCCCTAATCCTCTCTGTACTCAAATTGGGCATAATCGACAAAAGGGATGGATCTATAAAGATGGAGAAGCGGCAGATAGATGTAGATGTCATTTTTGTGGCATTCGCTTTAAATTTAATTCAACTAATGCCCATAGCTGGGTTGGTAGTCAATCAGAAAATAAATTATCATCTTTTTGTTTTGAAGACGATGTTTGGAATCTACAGTATTTTTTTGACCACCCCAAAGGAAAATCACTAAATTTTACAAATATCTATCCTCAATGGTATCGATTGAAGGTCAAAAAATACCTACATTACTTAATTAAATCGAGAACATATTCTCCAAATTATATTCAAGACCAAAATTACGCTCTAAAGCAATTAGGAGAGGTTATACAGCAGTATCAACTACAAGGAAAAAGCGATATTAGTCGTCAAGTAATACTCAGCTTTTTAGATGCTTGCAACACGAACCAAAACGGGACAATTAATAATAAATTACGCAATATTAAGCAATTCTTAGAATGGTTAGAACTAGATGTTCAGTATTTAATTCGGAATCGTGATTTTCTTAAGGAGAGTAAAAGTAATGCCAATTGGTTAGATCAAGTAACTCGTGAAGCTATCAAACAAAACCTAAGCAAGATTCCTGCTCCTATTGCCCATCATTACTTGGTTCTTGAATATACTGCTGCAAGACCAGGAGATTTATGTCAAATAGCTTTTGACTGTTTAGTAGAAGAAAATGGGAATTGGTATATCAAATTTTATCAGAGCAAAGTAGAGCGATGGCATAAAATTTTGGCTACTCGTGAAATAAGAAGAGTAATTGAAGAACAGCAACAATGGATACGGCAAACTTTTGGCTCAGATTATCCATACTTGTTTTGTCATTTTAGAAGTTTTCAAGAAACTGCTTATCCAGATTTTGCCAACATTAGGGCATTACCTCAACCACCAAAAGTGAAAATAGCAATAAATCCAATGGTTCGGATCATTCGTATGCTAATAGAGAAAGAAGACATACGCTCTGCCAACGGACAGAAGCCACATTTTACAGGTAAAATTATTCGCCCCAGTCGCCTACAAGAAGTTCGCACCAAATATGGAATGGAAGCAGCGAGACTATATGCCGACCATAAAAGTAGTACTACTACTTTCCGACACTATGCACCACCAACTAGAGAACAAGTAGCTTCCGTAGACTTACCTTTTCAGGAACTTCTGATGAATCCCGATAACAAGTTTTTACCCTGGCAATCTTTACCCGAAAGCCTACTCAAAAATCCCCAAGCACACGAATTAGATTTAGAAATTGCACCTCGTTTGGTAGTTTACGGACATTGTGCTTTAAACCCCAAAACACCTTGTCCAGTCAACCTTTTTCCCAAATGTTATGGCTGTTCTAGTTTCCGTCCCAGTACGGGTAAATTACCTTTATACGAACGCCAGTATGAAGGGGAACAGCAGAGACTAGCTGAAGCAGAAACAACAGGTGCAGAATTAGCCTCAGAAGAAGCTAAAGCAACTATCGAAGCAATGGATAAATGGCTAAGAGAACTACGGAGGTTAGCCAATGGCTAAGAAGCACAGTCGGGAAAAACAAGCTGAGGTTCTTCGTCGCACTCAAGCTCAAAGAAAGGAACAGAAAAAAGAGCAGGTACTAAAAGCCATTTCTGAGATTCAGAAGCATTCAAAACCTCTGACCTTTAAAAACATAGCTACTGTCGCTGGTTGCTCGATTTCCTATCTTTACAAGTGGGATGAAATTAAAGCCTATATTCACAAACTCCAGCACCAAAAACAAACGACCCTCAATTCCATAGAAGAAGATAACAAAGATAAACCTCACAGCCTTAAGACTCTACATGAAGTCGCCAAACAGAGAATTCGAGATTTAGAAGCGACTATTAAGACTATCAAGCATCAAAATGAAAAGTTACGAGGTCACGTTGCTGAAATCTACGAACTGCGAGATGAAAACGAACGACTAAGGACGCAATTAAGAGAGTTGATGAGTCCTGTTTCATCGAGCAAAGTTATACCTATACAGGCTTCTACAAAGAAAAATGCTTTACCTGCGCCATCTGAAGCAAAAGATTCCATTGATTCGATTATCGAATCAATTAAAGACATTGAAATCAAGGTTGGAACTAAGCTTAAGCAAGAAATAACTAATCGCGAACCCGAACAAATTAGGCAATCGATTGAGGCGTTTAAACAGTATCGAGATAGCCACATTGTTAAAAGCCAAGAAGCTTGTTTGCTGTCTATGATTCGGGAAGAAGCCGAACCTAACACGGAAAGTAAACCAAAGACAAAGAAGACTCAACAAAAGGTTGTCTCTACTCCAGACAAACCCGCCAAAAAACTAATGTCTACTGACAAGCTCAAGCAATTAAGTAATTTGTTCAACAACCAAGATGACTGACAATAATCTTCCTCCATCGAACATAGAGGCTGAAGAAGCCATTCTAGGAAGCATTCTCTTCGATCCTGGTGCTATCGGTGTTGCTGCTTCCATTCTGCCAATTGAAGCTTTTTATATTGCTGCCCATCAGCAGATTTATAAGGCAGCATTAGAGCTTCACGAAGTAGACAAGCTAACAGATCTATTAGGTGTTTCATCTTTGTTGAAAGACCACAAATCATTAAAGGGCGCGGGAGGTACGGCTAAGTTGGCTCAACTGCTTAATCAAACTATTTCTGCTACCAATATAGACCGCTATATCGCCTTGGTTTTAGAGAAATACCAACGCCGTCAATTGATAGCAGCAGCTAACGAGATTGAAACTTTAGGATACAACAATGCCACCGAACTAGAAACAGTCTTAAATATCTCAGAGGAAAAGATATTTAATCTCACTACCAACAAGCAAGATAAGTTTAAACCTTTGCCGATCGGTGACTGCCTGGCATCTGTGTTCGAGAAAATAGAGCAGGGTTCATCACCTGCCTATACTACTGGACTAGAGGATTTGAATTCTTTGATTGGTGGATTAATCAAACAGGATTTAATTATTATTGCTGCCAGAGCATCTATGGGAAAAACTTGGCTTGCCTGCCATCTAGCTAATCACATTGCCACAGAGGAACAAAAGCCTGTGGTTTTCTTTTCGGCTGAGATGTCGAGCGAACAATTAACTAAAAGATTTCTCTCGATGCACACTGGCATTGATTCTCATAGACTAATGCACAATCAAATTTACGAAGATGAGTATGATATCTTGGTGCATGGATTAACTAAATTAGCTCAATTACCCATCATCATTGATGATACTCCAGCAACAAGATTAACCCCTATCTTAGTTCGTTCCGTTCTGCGTAGAATCCGTTCTGACCAAGGCGAACTAGGGTTGGTGGTATTGGACTATATCCAGAAGCTTGGAGACAGAGCGTGCCGTAATAGAGCGCAAACGGTAGGTAAATTTTCAGGAGCATTCAAAGATATTGCTAAAGAGTTTAATGTTCCATTTGTTGCTTTGGCTCAGATTAATCGCGGTGTAGAGTCTCAAGCAAATAAACGCCCTTTGATGTCTGATATTAAAGACAGTGGCGATATCGAGCAGGATATGGACTTAGGACTATTGCTTTATCGAGAGGACTATTACAACCAAGACACTGACGAGTCTGGGGTCATGGAGATAATTGTTGGTAAAAATCGTAATGGTTCTACTGGCACTTGCCATGTTCACTTTGACCCCAGCATTGGTATATTCACAAAATTAATTCGGTAATAGTTAGTTTAGTTAATTAAGAAAATATAAAATGCTAATTGGTCTACTTACTATGTAGAACCTAAAAGTAAGTTTACTTATTTATAAAGCGATATACGTTGTGTAATCAATATAATAAAACCACGGTGCGTATAGAGCGAATTGAACTAGGGCGCATTCGAGTAGATCGCGATTGATATCGATGCCAATAGCACACAGACTATAGTTACTCTGGGTTAACAACATCGACCCCGTACCTACGGCTGGTTCGTTGACGGTTTGAACGCGAGCTAGCTTATCCCCAAAGCGATCGGATTCAAGAATTTTGCTAATGAATTCAGAAACAACCATGGGAGTAGGAAAAAATCCCGTCGCTTGCTGTGCTTTTTTACCTGAGATTTGGGGCAATAGCTTACCAAAGTAGTCATAGGGAAACATCAGCAGATAGGAGAGATCGAACAGTTGGTACAGTCTCATCGATGCTCCTTCACAACCTTGGGGTTCTTCGGGTAGTTCCTTGTAACCAGGATGCCCCAAACCAAATAGCAGCCAATGCAGGAAATAGCGCAGGTAAGTCCAACTACTCCAACTATTCCAGCCACCAGATATAGGAATGGCATTCAAACAGTCAATCAACATCTTCTCTGTCTGTTCGTTATATGCCCAAGTAATTTGGGGTATTTCTCTATCTGGTAGGGTATGTTCGATGACGAATTTAGGTATAGCTTCTGGTTTTCTATTTTCGATTAAAGCGCTCGCCCGCTCCCATTTCCAACGCTGCCAGGCTACTTCGGGTAGCATTTGACACTCTTGCCAATATTGCCATCTACCCCACATCAAGTTTTCAGTTTGTGTCAGGTAGGGAAAGAGCCAACCGTGCTTTAAATCTCTTTTCAGATGGCGGTCGAGTTTTTTCTGCTTTTGAGCTTGATAATGTTTCCAAAGCTGTTGTTTCTCGTGAGGACTGAGCGGTGTTTTCATTGTCTTGAGAGAAATCCTAAGTTTTCCTCTCAGTAGCGTTAGCTCAATCGCCAACTAAGCTATAAAAATCAGGCTATAGTCTTTTTACGTCAATTGTCTAAAATAAAGCGACATTTGTTAGAATGATAGTTAAAGTTAAGAAAAAGATTGTGGTTTATCAAGTAGTAGGTCAAACGCTAGGTTTAGATTCTCCGACGATAAGTAATTTCGATTTGATGATGCTTACCCGTCAGGGAGTCCCCAGAGCAGCAATTGATGCCCTGGCTAATTCCTTACATTTATCTGTTTCAGAGTTAACTAAATACCTGCACGTTTCTGAAAGAACTTTACAGCGTTACAGTCCTGACAAAAACCTTTCTACTGAACTGTCAGATCGGGTGCTTCAGATAGCTAAGGTTTATGCCAGAAGCCTGAATGTGTTTGAAGAGCCAGAAATTACCTCTGAGTGGCTAAAACAACCAAACGTAGCTTTGGGAAATATTGCACCTATAGAATATTTGGATACCTCAAGTGGAGTCGAAATAGTTCTCGACGAGCTGACGAGAATTGAGTACGGAGTCTTCTCCTAAAATGCTGCTGTATCGAATTTCTAAGAGTAAGTATGCTAATGACCTTAGTGGTGAGGGAGCGAGAAGGGCAGGTGGACGCTGGAATTATAAAGGAACGCCAGTAGTGTATACTGCCGATTCAAGCGCACTGGCTACTTTAGAAACGTTAGTTCACTTTCCTCTGAATTTAACACCCAAAAATAGAGCGATCGCCACTATCGAGCTACCCGACGAATTGCCTACAACAATTATCGATTTGGCAGATTTACCAGATAATTGGGCTACCTATCCCGCACCTAACCAGTTGGCAGAAATAGGAAATGATTGGGTCTTAAAACAAGAAACTGTTGCTCTATGCGTACCGTCTTCGATTACTCCTAACAGTGAAGGGCGTAATTATATTTTGAATCCAGCTCATCCCGATTTTGCAAGAGTAAGAATTACCAGGATAGATGAATATAGGTATGACAACCGATTGTTTGAGAGATAATGGGAAGAGGATGGAATACAAAGGTTATTTAGGTTCGGTAAATTACAATGACGAAAATGGAATTTTTTACGGTCGAGTAGAGTATATTCGCAGTCTCATCAGCTATGAAGGTTACGATGTAGAATCTTTACAAAATAGCTTTCATGAAGCAGTAGAGGATTACTTAGAGCTTGCTCATACTCAAAATATTGAACCAGAGCAGCCTTTCAAGGGCAGTTTCAATATCAGAACTGGCAG
The DNA here is from genome assembly GCA_015207195.1 of Pleurocapsales cyanobacterium LEGE 10410. Lineage (GTDB taxonomy): Bacteria > Cyanobacteriota > Cyanobacteriia > Cyanobacteriales > Xenococcaceae > Waterburya. The sequence continues at coordinate 184 of JADEXJ010000189.1, read as the reverse complement.
CGATCTTCATCGACGAGCAGCTATTGCAGCCAAACAAAAGGGAATCAATTTAAATAACTGACGTTACGCAAAAGCTATCATATTGAAATGGATATCAAGCTTTTGGAATTATATAGCGACTACATCATAAGTTCATTTGGGCAGATAACAGCCACGGGATTATCAAGGGCATTGTCAGGAAGTA
>JADEXJ010000188.1 GCA_015207195.1 Pleurocapsales cyanobacterium LEGE 10410 | reverse complement strand
CAACATCAAACGCCCACTGCATTTCTGATCCACCAGCTAGGTCGTAGCGCAGGGTATCGAAAATGGTTCCTGGAACTCCCGTGATTTGCGCCCCTGGTTCGACGGCAGGGAATGAAGCAGTGTTGTTGCTACCAGGGTCAACTAAGTAAGGACTATTGCTAGTTGTGGTGTCTGCCGACCAAGCAATACCGCCATCGCTCGCAGCTACTTGTTCACCCCCTGCATTGACTCGGTAGAGGATGGCGTTGCCAGCATCCCCTAGAACGGAAGTAGAATTCTCAGCCTCATATTGCAAATAAATCGGTTCGCTCACCGGTCCGAGAGGCAGGTTGCCGTTGGCTGGGTCAATCACGCTCGCCACAAAGCCCAGAGGTAATTGGTCTTCCCCAGCAAAGTCATAAGCAGCAACATTAGCAAAGTCAAAGAGATTCGTAAGATCCTGCTCGACTCCTGTCAATAAAACATCCACGGTTTGAAACTCCACGGCGTTATTGGCGGGAAAATCCGTGGCTGCCAAAGCGTCGAGCTGAGATTGCAGCACTGGGGCATGCTGCTGTTGAGCTGGGGTGCCATTCAAGAAGGGGTCGAGACTGACAGGTTGAATAAAGCCTTTGGTCAGCACGACTCTGGCGGTCTGTCCTGCAGGACCATTGACAATGACACTAGGACCATTCTCACTGTAGGTGCCGACGCCACCAGCCCCCAAATTATTGACGCTGAGGGAGACGGGAATACTGGTCGGGTTCTGAGAAGCTAAACCTTGAGCTCCTGCTTGTGAGCCATCACTCTGAAGTTCTCCCGTGGAGGTCGTGCCATCCGTATAGGTCACGGTGAAGCTGGAGTTGATTAGCTCGGCACCTGAGACTCCACCCACATCCCAAAAGGGGTTGGTGCCGTTGTCGAGGGGAGCTTTCTCCGACCCCGCTACCGAGTTGGGGTCCATGTCGATGGAGAATCCCACGGTTTCTTGTGCTTCAAAACCACCATCGACGTTCTCGTCAAACACCAGCTCGATGGCTTCAAAACCAGCTGCTCCACCTGTGCCTAGATAGGAACTAGCTGAGGGGGTTACCACCCCAGTTGCCCCGTTGGTATCAATGGTGAGAGCTTTGAAGGCGGTATCTCCTGCTGCTCCAGAGGGGTCAAACACCGCATCGCGATAGAGGGCATTGGTGACATCAATCGTCACCTGAGCAATTTTTTTGTCTCCTGTGTTGGTGATTTGGAAGGAATTAGCACCATAGTTGGACAATTGAACGTTGTCACTATTGGCAGTTATTGCTAAGACTGCTTCTCCAGTTCCCGTGGCAGGAAGCTCTAGGATCTCAATGCCACTAATCATCGGATTTTCTACGCCATGACCAAATTCTAGGTTGAGGATGCCATCATTGACCGTGGCGATGGTGCTAACCACTCCCCCAGTCTGATATCCAAACTGAGCTGCAAAGTCAATGTTATCAAAGCTAGTTGGTACCGCACCTTCTACTGCCACATCAAACACTCGTTCTCCAGGGTTGCTCGCCCCGCCGTAGCCTTCTCCGCCATAGAGTCGGACTTCATAGCGACCTGGTTGGGGAACGGCAAACGCCCACTGCATTGGCGAAGCACCAGCTAGGTCGTAGCGTAGGGTATCAAAGATGGCTCCGGGAATTCCTGCTGTCCTAACTCCTGGCTCTACGGGGGGGAATGAAGCAGTGTGATTACTACCAGGGTCTGCTAAGTAAGGACTGTTTACCTCAACTGTGTCAGCCGACCAGGGAATGCTGCCATCGACCGCAGCCACTTCGGCTCCGCCGGCATTGACCCGATAAAGTATATTAACCATAATCAATTCTTATTCTATATCGATTTGTTTTTAAACTGTAGTATTATCACCCAGTTGAACGATCTCAATGCCATTGACAAAAGGATTCTCTACCCCATGAATAAATTCTAGGTTAAGAGTGCCATCAGCAACATTTACCGTACTGCTAACAACCCCCCCAGTCTGATATCCAAACTGAGCTGAGAAGTCAATGTCATCAAAGCTAGTTGGTACCGCACCTTCGACTGCCACATCAAATACCCGTTCTCCAGGGTCGTTAGTTCCCGCAAAGCCTTCTCCGCCATAGAGTCGGACTTCATAAAGACCTGGTTGGGCAACATCGAACGCCCACTGCATCGGCGAACCACTAAGCTGATCGTAACGACTAGTATCGAAGATTGGTCCTGGAACACCGACAATGGTTGCTCCTGGTTCTACAGGGGGGAATGAAGCAGTGTTATTGCTACCAGGGTCAACTAAGTAGGGACTGTTGCTAGTTGTGGTGTCTGCCGACCAAGCAATACCGCCATCGCTCGCAGCTACTTGTTCCCCTCCTGCATTGACTCGATAAAGGATTGTTTCTGAGTCATCTCCTGTTGCCGTAATCTGAATGTCATTAAACACCGCTTGGAAGGTATCAGCTTCTGGCTGACCAGTATTAGATGAGAGCAGACCCACAGCCAAACCAGTATTCTGACCGTTGACGGTATAGTTACCCTGAATGGCTTCGAGAACATTCGTGCCATTGAGGTCAATGGCTTCTCCTGCTACAGTGCTGAAATTGCCATCTCCTGTTCCGTAACTGATGCTTGGGGTAGCAATTCCCGCTACTGGATCGATCTCTAGATTGAAATAGATTTGTTCGCTAGTCGAATAATTGAATAGATCGTCTATCTGAACGTTGGTGTTGACTAGAGCAGCGTCGCTGTCTTCTAGTACTACCTGAAATTCACCACCAGGATTCTCGATAGCGACGAGCTTCAAATAGTTACTCTGATCACCAGTCCCGATATAGGCACCAATCTGCTGAAAAGAGCCAGTGAACTGACTTCCTGGATTGAACATACTCCATTCAATGTTGAAGGTGTCCACCGTTGGTGCAACGGTCAACCCCGTATGAAACAGATACTCGCCGTCGTTAGGGGTTTGGTAGGGGTCACCGTTGGAGACCGATTCAATTACTGTGGCACCGCCTCCTGCTGCGGTGTTGAATTTGACATTGTCGAGATTGATAATTTGTCCAGGCAAACTTGAAGGCTCCTGGAAGAAAGCTTCAAAGTCAGTCGTACCGTTGACCATCACTCCAGTCAAACCACCGCCATAGCCAGCTGGTCCTGGCAAATTACTGTCCTGGTTGGCATCAAAATCCCACAGCAGGGTTTGATTGGGAGATAAGACTACCGAACTACCATTGGATTGATCTCGAACAAAGGGGTCGCTGGCGTTGACGATACCGTCTTCATCTAAGTCACTATTAGAATTATCTGGTGGCACCTCTCCAGTTGGTGCAATTACATCAATCTGGCTCGCACCCAATTCGGCAATCCAGACAGTGCCATCAGGACCAGTCGTCACATCCAAAGGATTGGATAGACCTGTAATTAGAGGAAAGATCCCATCTTCATCAATCACCGCATTGCCCTCGGTGGGATCGACCAAAGGTTCTAAGGCAGTACCAGCATCGTTGAGATTGAGTAGAGTGACATTGCCGTTGAATTGAGTGACAATCAGACTGCCCTGCAAAGCACCATCGAAGACACCATTGGTGTATTCCACTAAACCGTTACTGGAAGAGCCTAGGTTGGCTATCGAATTACTCTCTGGGCTGTTTTGTTCGATGCGAACACCGCTTTGAGCCAGTCTGGTGGGGTCGCTGGTAAACTTGCTAGGGTCGATAATGTAGCCATCAGCAATGTTAACTCCCTCAGGTACTAAGCCCGCTAAATTTGGAACATTATTGGAAGATAAGCTGGTATCGGGATTACCCTGGTCGTCGTAGGCTGTCCAAGGAAGATCTTGATTGGCACGGGCTGGTGCGGGATGACCGTAATATGCTCCGTCCTGCAACAGAAACAACGGTTCGGGGTCTCCTGTTCCTCCATCATTGGGAGTATTGGTCGCTTCCCCTGCACCTAGTTGCTCGGTTGGAGTTCCCCCAGCATCTACTGGATTACCTCCCAAATCAGCGTTCGAGCCGTTATCTACCGTATACAATTGTCCATCTTGTCTCAAGACAATATCGTATTGGTTCCGCAAACCATCGGCAAAAATCCGCATCGGCGCATCCGCGGGCAAAATTGCCATATTTAAGCCATCGTTACCGCCCCACGGTCCGTTTTCGTCCATTCCCGCAGCATCTTCCCCTGAACCGTCGGTAGTATTGGCAATGTTGGGGTCATCGAGAGTTGGCAAGTCATAGATATATTGGCGAGCGGTGCCATTCTGTCCCCCAGTAGGGTCGGTTAGGATGGGTCGGCTGTCGAGGTCTACCAGGTCGATTTCCAGAACTGTTCCTGATAGGGCATATTCGCCAGTATAGGTAAAAAAGTTTGAGGGCGCGCCATTGTTGGTATTTCCTCCCACGTTCAGGTAGAGTTTAGTACCATCTGCACTAAGCACCATGCCGTTGACGGAATGATTTTCCTCCGAACGGGGCAAGCCACGAATGAGATCTACAGCTTCCCATGCGGTTCCATTCCAGGTCAACCGAGTCACGACCCCAGAATTGGTATCGAGATTTTGATCTTCAAACTGACCAATGCGCGGGTCGCTGGAGGAAACGTAAAGCACTGGATTGGTGGCAGTCCCAGTTACCACCAGCCCCGTCACCTGGCGATCGCTCACATCACTATCGGTGCCGTCATCGTTATGATTTTGAATGGATTTGACCACTTCTGCCCCACTGCCCAGAACTAATTCCTCATGAGTGGTTGCGACATACTCGCCATTTTGTAGTTCTACAGTAAAAGCATTAATCGTGCCATTCTGCTCGGCAACGTACAGTCTACCGTCAGGACCAAATTGGAGCGAAGTAGGGTTATTGAGAACTTGTCCTCCTCCAACAACACCGTTGAAAGAACCAACTTGATTAAAGTTAATCGCCATAATAAAACCTTGTTATATTTGATGCTTGATTTGATTTTTAAACTTCGCCTCAATAATTACCAACCCTAAGAGAAAACCAGGTTTATTAATAGATAGAGATTGAATTTGTACAGATAATAGTCAACCTCATTTCAGATAGATATCGGCAGTCCAGAATTGCAGTGCGATAACAATGGAATAGGTTGCGCTCAGCACACAGTGACAAGCATCTTCTAGCTTAGAACAGCTTGTTTATAATCGTTTTACTTGTCAGTGTTTGTACTTAATACAAATATCATCAATCTAAGCTTTTTCACAGGCTCTTGTTGATAAATTCATCGAAACTTTAATAATCTCTTTGTATTACTATGGTAAAAACGAGGAAATTAATAATATAAAGCAATAGTTGAGCAAAAAACCTCTCAGATTAATAGCAAATCTTAAATAAATGTAAAGATACGAGACAAAGTTGATCACAAAGACAAGTATTTTGATTGAGAATTTTGGGTATTACAAATTACAAAAACTTACAGTTTTAATTTGTGACTCTTGGAAGATTGTAGTTTTATATCAGGGTTGCGTAGTAATCTGAAATGATAAGTATGAGTGTTGCCAACAGAGAATAATACGATCGCCAGTCAACTCAACAGCAAAAATTGCCTGGGTTTTTCTGGTTTGGCAATTGTATGGTGTAGTCAGGGATGATGTTGAGATCTTGTCATAGTGCGATCGCCTGAAAACTGGCAAAAAAATATTAAAATGAATTGGTGGGTTAGATAAGTAAGTGAGGGTAATCAATAAGACGAATAGCTATTCACCCTAACGAGACAACTGCTATATATCCTCTTGAAAAATGGCTAAACCGACAATCTTAACCATCGACGATGATTTAGAAGTATTGCAGGCGATCGCCCGCGATCTGAGAAAACAGTATGGCGATCGCTTTCGGATCGTCCGCGCTAATTCTGGGGCATCAGCAATTGAGACTTTAGAACAGCTGAAGCTGCGTAACGATACGGTTGCTTTGTTTCTTACCGATCAAAGAATGCCCAAAATGAACGGGGTAGAATTTATCGAAAAGGCTGCAACCATGTTCCCTAAAGCAAAACGAGTCTTGCTGACGGCTTATGCGGATACTAATGCAGCGATTGAAGCTATTAATACTGCCCGACTTGATTACTATCTGCTCAAACCCTGGAATCCTCCAGAAGAGAAACTATATCCTGTCCTAGACGATCTATTAGAAGATTGGTTGGCAGTATATCGTCCTGCCTTTCAAGGGATTAGAGTGGTAGGCGATCGCTGGTCACCCTGTTCTCATAATGTAAAAGACTTTTTGGCGCGTAACCAGATACCCTATCAGTGGCTAGATGTAGAAACTGAACCAGAAGCAACCAAGCTGATTGACTATGTATCAAATAGCAGTAAGCCCAGGCTGCCCCTAGTTTTGTTTCCTGACGGCAACAGATTAGAACAGCCAAGTAACCTACAGGTAGCGGAACGGATTGGACTACAAACCCAAGCGGAAAAACCCTTTTATGATCTGGTGATTGTGGGAGGAGGTCCGGCGGGTTTAGCAGCAGCAGTATACGGTGCATCAGAAGGTTTGAGTACCGTGATGATCGAACGTTCTGCCCCTGGGGGACAGGCAGGTTCTAGTTCTCGTATTGAAAACTATCTTGGTTTTCCTGTAGGCTTGAGCGGTGACGATTTGGCAAGAAGAGGTGTGACACAAGCCAAACGGTTTGGAGTAGAAATCTTAACTCCCCAAGAAGTTGTTGATGTAAAACTCGAAGATCCGTATCGCATTGTCAAGTTAGCCGACGGTAGCGAAATCAATTGTCACGCTTTGTTATTGGCAACGGGAGTCTACTGGCGTAGATTAAATCTGCCTGGATGCGATCGCCTAACGGGTAGAGGGATCTATTATGGCGCAGCTAAAACCGAAGCGATGTCATGCCAAGACGAGCATATTTATCTAGTTGGGGGGGCAAATTCGGCGGGACAAGCAGCGATGTATTTTTCCCAATATGCTTCCAAGGTAACAATGTTGGTTCGAGGACAATCTTTAACCAAGAGTATGTCACAGTATCTGATCGAGCAGATTGATGCTACTGATAATATTGAAGTGTTGACCCATACCGAAGTTGTGGAAGTACATGGAGAGAACAGCCTCGCAGGATTGACCATACTCTATAACCAGACAGGAAAAACCGAAAAAGTAGCGACCAATTCTTTGTTTATCTTTATTGGTGCCAAACCCGAAACCGAATGGCTAGATGGAGTAGTGGCTAGAGATCAACGAGGCTTTATCTATGCAGGGGCAGATCTCAAAAAAAGCGAGCATTTTCGAGGTTGGAATCGCGATCGCGATCCTTTCTTATTAGAAACGAGTGTTCCTGGGATCTTTGTCGCAGGGGATGTGCGACACAATTCTGTTAAGCGGGTAGCTTCTGGTGTAGGCGAAGGTTCAATCGCCATCATGTTCGTTCACCGTTATCTAGCAGAAGTTGGGGCATAATACCATTTCTCTTTAAGCAGACTAATGACAAACAACCCTTTTGACTAATTAAGTTTAATTGCGCCGTCCCTATTTATTACTCAAAGTTTGACAGCCTGTCTTTGGACAATGATGATTTGTTTCCGATATTATATGGTTCTATTTCTGACACATTAGTTCAAAGAAACTAACAGGTATTAATCTTTTTAACAATGTTTTTTTTCATCAATAAAAAATCTGTATTGCTAGCTACAGCAATTTCTGTTGGTTGTTACGGTGTTGCTCAGGCACAATCTGACACTAAAGAGATCGCGATCGACTTTGAAGCCTGGGTAGGAAATCGCGAGTTTACCTGTGGCGAAAGCTACGATGCAGTAGGTGCTGGCGAATCTACTGTAACTCCGACAGACTTTCGTTTTTATGTGTCTGATGTCGCTTTGATTGATGAAGACGGCAATGCTATTCCCCTGGAATTGGAACAGGATGGTAAATGGCAGTATCAAAACGTTGCTTTGCTAGATTTTGAAGATGGAACTAGTGCTTGCGACAACGGTACAGCAGAAATGAGAACCATGGTGGTGGGAACTATCCCCGAAGGTGATTATCAAAGTTTACAATTTACCTTGGGAGTACCTGAACAACTTAACCATAAAGATGCAGCGATCGCACCTTCCCCGCTCAATCTAACTTCTATGTGGTGGAATTGGCAGGGGGGCTATAAGTTTTTACGGGTAGATCTCGAAACCGAACAGGCGATCGCTAACGTGGGAAGTAGCCACAGCCAAGCCAACCATAGTCAAAATGAACACGGCAATATTCACGCTGGGCAAACTAGTCACGGAGATAGCCAGACCACTAGTCAAAGCAGACAACCCAGTATTTTTGTCGGTGGAGAGGATACAAATCGACCAACCAGTGAAGCCCATAGCAGTCATCAAGGTGGTAGCAATAGTTATTTAATCCATCTAGGCAGTACTGGCTGTAAAGATTCAGCGCAAAGCAATTTATTTGGCTGTAGCAATCCTAATCGCGCTGAGATAGTTCTTGAAGATTTCAACCCAGAAGATGATGTAGTTATTGCCGATTTGGCAGAACTTTTATATCAAACAGATTTAACCACCAACCAGGCAAATACCCCTTCAGGCTGTATGTCTTCTCCCAAAGATAGCGACTGTAGCACAATCATGCAGAACTTAGGCTTGTCCTTTAGTGGGATTGAAGCAGAACCGCAACTTCTGTTTTGGGTAGAGTAGTTTTGTATTGTTATACGTAGCAATTCTCAGAGTTATCAAGTATGGTGTTTTTCCCTGAGACTCAGCTAATTCTTTACTGATATTATCAATAAAATCTATATGGGCGATCGCTTGTGTTACCTGTTTGCTGTTTTTATCCTGTCAATTTGCCTATCAATTGGCTTGAGTCAAGCTATGGCAACGAATGGTCACTTGACAGCTACAGAGTATAACTGGAATCTACCAGATTGGACACCCAAACCTGTAGTTCCCGAAGACAATCCCATGACTGCGGAGAAAGTAGAGCTGGGCAGACATTTGTTTTATGAACCTCGGTTGTCAATTACAGGGAAACATTCCTGTGCTTCCTGCCATAAGCAGTCTTTAGCCTTTACCGACGGCAAACAGGTGGCAGTGGGTTCAACCAATGAAAACCACCCTCGTAACTCCATGAGTTTGGCTAATGTAGCCTATAGTCCCGTACTGACTTGGGCAAACCCTTTAATGACTAGTCTAGAGAACCAGGCACTTATTCCCATTTTTGGAGAACATCCGATTGAGATGGGGATGGTAGGTAAAGAACAGCAGATTATTGAGTGGATGCAAAACGATCCTGAATATCGTCAGATGTTTGCAGAAGCCTTTACTGAAAAACAGCCTGTGAATATTAACAATCTAACTAAGGCTCTAGCTAGCTTTCAAAGAAGCTTGGTGTCTTTTAATTCTCCTTACGATCGCTATCGTTACCAGGGAGATGCCGACGCTATTTCGGCTGCTGCTAAACGGGGAGAAAAGCTGTTTAATAGCGAACAAACCGAATGTTTTCACTGTCATGGAGGCATCAACTTTAGCGACTCGATTCAACACGAAAACCTGGCATTTACCGAGGTGGCATTTCACAATACTGGTTTATACAACATCGACGGTAAAGGTAGTTATCCACCACCTAACACAGGAATCAACGAAATTACTCACGAAGCTGAGGATATGGGACGTTTTAAAGCCCCTAGCTTACGGAATATCGCTCTAACTGCACCCTATATGCACGATGGCAGCATAGCTACCTTAAAAGAGGCGATCGCCCATTATCAAGCTGGAGGAAGAACGATCGCTCAAGGAAAATGGGCAGGAATAGGCAGTGCCAATCCTTATAAGAGTGGCTTTATCAAAGGTTTTGAAATTTCCGCAGCAGAAACCAACGATCTAATCGAGTTTTTACAAAGTCTTACCGATGAGGAATTTATTACTAATCCAGCCTATAGTGATCCTCATCTCGATCGGTGATGCGTCATGATGGAATACTGCAATGAGTAGCAAGTAGAATTAAATTAATTATTAATTCTGATTTTTCCCGAACATAAGATTTGCTCTGACTCAACAGCTAATTGTTCAATTACCACATCTGTTCCCAAGTCAATCTCTATTTGGTCGCTTAGGGATTTACTATTTGTTGTTATGGGAGATAAACAGAGGGTGTGGCTGTCGGTCAAATTTATCCCTGTTGATAAATCAAGCTCTTTAATTTCTGTCCCGTCTCGATAAGTTCCTGCCAGATTTAAGCCTCGATCGACAATTGTGATACAGTGCCACCGAATTTCCAGATCGGCTAATTCTGCTGGAGAAGCATGATTTTGTGCTGACCAGATTATTTGCCACAAATCGGATAAACCACTTTGTAATAGAGAAGAATCTAAAGAGGCTTGTAGATCGCTCACGTCCAATCTTAATTTAATGTCTACTAAAATTGGTTCTAATTTTAAAGGTTTTTTTTTCAGGACTTCTGATAAATTAAAGGCAATTTCTGCCCCCTTGAGTTCCACCTGGCGCAAATAAAGTCCTTGATAGACAGCGCGGTTACAGCTAAGCAACACCTGGGGAATATATCCCTGGAGAATTTGGCGGTTCTTGCCAATAATTTTTACCTGTAAATCTTCTGCTTGCGTTACCTGCGATCGCAAATAAAGCTTGACGGCTGTAGATAATAATTTATCAATCACTTGATGTTCAATATAAATTTGCTACGTTCCTGTTTAGAAGTTATAGCAATTCTTCGAGTTACGAAATACAGCGGTTTGCAAGTTTATGAGGGACAATAACAGCAGTGGGCAAACCAGTTACGAAGATGCTTGGGATTGATTAAATCTATCGCTATTTTAATTAGCGTATCAACCCTTTTAGAGGTTTTTGGAGAGAATTGCCTTAAGAAAGCCTTTAGCTGTGACCACCAGTGTTCAATGGGATTGAATTCTGGAGAGTAGGGGGAAAGGTATAAAACCCTCGCTCCTACTGCTTCAATTAAAGGCG
>JADEXJ010000187.1 GCA_015207195.1 Pleurocapsales cyanobacterium LEGE 10410 | reverse complement strand
GAGAACAATATTATTAAATTTGGAAAGGAAGATTAGTTGCGATCGCGGGAATTAGTGAAGCGGTTTGTGGCATTGTTGGTGCTGCGATCGCAGCGATCGATTTGGTTTATCCTTTTTATTTACAAACCGTTTGTTTGGTAGTTTATTTTTGTTTGGCATTAACTCTAGTCGAGCCAAAGTTCCATCAGCCAATTGCCGAAACACAAAAACTAGCTCGATTAAAAAATATTATTATTGATGTTCTAAAACGCCCTCGTCTGAGATGGCTAATATTACTAAGCGGTACTTTTTCTAGTGCTAGCTTTCTGATTGTCTGGCTGTCTCAAGACTATTTGAAACAATTAAATATCCCAATTCAAGCTTTTGGTTGGGCGTGGGCAATATTTCATCTGGGAATGAGTTTGGCTTCAGTCAATGCTCATCGCTTAGAACGATTCTTTGGTATTAAAAAAGCTACTTTTCTATTAGTTTTAATCTTAGGCATTTCTTATATTTGCCTCGGCAAGATTACTCAAGTTTGGGGGATAATTTTCATTATGAGTATTTATTTAGTAAGAGGTTTGGCTTCTCCTCTAATTTTAAATACCATCAATCAACAAATATCCTCTTCTGTGAGAGCGACAGTTCTCTCCATAAACAGTTTGGTGTTTCGGATTGCCTTTGCAGTAGTAGCACCAATTATCGGCGCGATCGCTTCCCATTACGATCTGTTTACAGGATTAATGACTGCTGGCTGTTTGTTTTTAATATTTGGTTGGTTTTGTTGGTGGCAATTATTTAGAGTTAAGGCTTTTAGAAATTAATTTATTATGGACTCAATCTTTACCAGAATTATTCAGGGTGAATTACCAGCTTTCAGACTTTGGGAAAATAAGTATTTCATTGCCATTCTTGTTCCCGATCCGATTAATCCTGGACACACATTGCTCATTCCCAAACAACAAATAGATTATATTTTTGATTTGCCAGAAGAACTTTATAATTCTATGTGGCAAGCTGTAAAATGGCTTTCTCCCTATATTCAACAAGCAATGGATTCTAAACGCATTGGTATTGCTGTAGAAGGCTTTGGCGTACCCCATGTACATATTCATCTTGTCCCAGTAAATTCTGGCAACGAACTAAACCCCGAACGAGCAACCCCAGTAACTCCCGAACAGCTAACCATAGTTCAAAATAAAATTCGCCAGGTAATTGAAAATTCCCTCTAATCGGTAATTACTTTTTTTTATAGATATGAATTTAACCATTGCTATAAAACTATCTATACATCTATGTAAAACCAGAAGTGTATCTTATAGGTCTTGACAGAAACTGTTTTCTGACAATTAGCAATTTATTGCTTTTGTACTCATATTGTTTATAGAACTACAGTTAAAACAGAAGAAAAACATCTAGATAAAAAGTTCATCAAAATTTTACAATAATCGGTAGTTAACAACATACTTTCTTCATACCAAATTGATAAATTATAAATAAGCCAAGTAACTTTAAGTCGGAATAGCAAAGCAGAGTGGACTGATTAGACTAATTTGTTTTGCTACTTCCCTTTCTCTTAATCTACTATAAATATTCTAGCTTTTGGGAAGCTATCGCCACGTACCAATAACTTCCCAATTCTAGCCGTACAAAATTGGACTAGGATGAGCCAAAGAAATGGCTCGAAAGCAGCAGTTTGAAATATCCTAACTTTCTGCCTGTTGCCATCAGTAGGTAGGCACGATAATTTATCACACCCAAACATCTTATTTCTTCCCTATCTCCCTATCTCCCTATCTCTCCAAGCTAACTAATTATCTTCTATCTAATTCCCCCCACCTACTTATTAAATTTTGGGCTGCCATTTACCACTGTACCACCGTAGCAAAACCCTAGCTAGCTGACCAGAACTATGGCGCACATGTCCTTGAGCAACATCTTCTTCCATTACGTTTGCCATAACTATTCGACGGTTTAAATGAGCGATTTCTTGGCGATCTAAAACGACTGGATAAGAATTTTCTCTGGCATAGCGTTCTAGTGATTCAGGGCTGGGAAGCTTGCGATGGACTAAAACCGCATCAAATAATTTACCTTTGCCGATGCGATCGATTTCCCGAATATGATCGGCGACACTGTAGCCTTCGGTTTCCCCTGGCTGGGTCATAATATTGCAAACATAAATGCGAGGAACATCTGCTTTGGCGATCGCATCTCGAATATCGGGGACTAAAAGATTAGGAATGATGCTGGTATAGAGGCTACCTGGACCAATAATGATATATTCTGCCTCTTTAATTGCCTTAACTGCTGCGGGAAGGGCGGGGGGATTAGCAGGAATACAGCCAATACTTTTTATTTTGCCCTTGGCTTCGGGAATATTGGATTCCCCTTCAATTATTCTCCCATCTTCCATTTCTGCCCACAAACTAACGTCACTAAGGGTAGAAGGCAAAACTTTACCACTAATAGCTAAAACTTTAGAACTAGCCATTACCGCCCGTTCTAAATCTCCCGTAATCTCGCTCATAACTGTGAGAAACAAGTTACCAAAACTATGTCCTGCTAGACCATTTCCCGCTTCAAAGCGATATTGAAACAATTCAGTAAGCAGTTCCTCTTCATCTGCCAAAGCTGCCAGACAGTTGCGAATGTCTCCTGGAGGCAACACTCCGATTTCTCGTCGTAATCTGCCAGAAGACCCACCATCGTCAGCTACAGTAACAATAGCGGTAATGTTGCTGCTATATTCTTTTAAACCTCGTAATAAAGTTGATAAACCCGTACCCCCTCCAACCACTACAATTTTTGGTCCTCGATTAAGACGGCGACGAGTCAACAGCATATCAACTAGCCTTTTGTCTTTGTCTACGCCTAAAACATCGGTAATAGACCCCATAGTGCGAGATTGTCCCCAAAATATGAGAAATATCCCCGCTATCAAAACGATTGGACCAGAAATATAGTTGGGAATAACAGTGGTTAAAAATTCTAAAAATTGCGCTGTAAACGACAGCAAACGATAGATCGGCGTAAGCTTACTCCAAATAGCTGCCCCAATAACTGCTAAGACAAAACCGCCTGCACTTAGAAGTAACCATCGTTTGATGAATAGTCCAGGAGATAGCCACTTGAATAATCGATTTCGGCGACGAAGATTCTTTTTATAGGAAGATGAGTTTTTCATCTCATTTAGTCTAGGTGTTCTGTAAACTATGCCAGAGTAGTTATCATAAACAAAAACCATCTGGCTTGAAATTATTCGACAGATTAAAACAACATCAATACATTAAGCTACAAAAAGTTTAGATTGGGGTCAATTGCATCTCAGTAATGAAAATAAAAATTTTAGGACTAGATCCTGGCATAGCTATATTGGGTTTTGGCACAATTGTTTGTCACAATACATCAGATAGTAAAAATCCTGCTGATTTGGTTAAGTTAGAAGACTTTGGCGTAATCGAGACTACCACCAAAACTAACTTTAGCGATCGCCTTTGTACTATTTATGACGATCTACACAGTTTAGTTGACGAAATCCAGCCCGATTTAGTGGCAATCGAAAAATTATTTTTTTATCGTATGAGTCATACCATCACTGTAGCCCAAGCAAGAGGTGTCCTAATGTTGGTTTTGGGTCAGGCTAGTTTGCCCTACGTAGAGTTTACGCCACCAGAAATCAAAAAGGCTTTGACAGGATACGGTAATGCCAGCAAATTAGAAGTCCAAGAAGCCGTAGCACGAGAATTGTCTTTAGATTTTATTCCTCGTCCCGATGATGCTGCTGATGGGTTGGCAGTTGCTCTCACAGCTTGGTTTCATCATGAGGCGTTGCTGACTACATAAAGTATTAAATAATGCTACTATCGGCTTTAGACTCAACCGAAATTCTTAAATTTATTTAATAAGTAAATCAATTAACGGATTCCACAGCCTGCTTTGGCGATCGCTCGAACTTGATCGTCTGTAGCTAGCTGCAAAACTTGGTTCAAAGCATGTTCGGCAGCAGCAGTGTTTTGGATCTGACAAAGGCTAATTCCTTGATAGAGTAAGTTTATTACCTGTTGTTCTGGAGTCAGGTCATTCCGCTGCAAAATCTGTTGAAAAATAGCACTTGCCAGATCGTGACGGTTCAACCTATACAATGCAATTCCTTTTCCTTGTTGAGCAGCTAGATAACTAGGCGCATATTCTAAAGACTGCTCAAACGCTGCTAATGCTTGCTGTTTTCGATTGGTTTCCAGCAAACTTTGCCCCTGTTGCTCAAAGGCGATCGCTCTTAGACGACGATCAAATAAATTTCTTAGTCTCGCTCTTGAAAGTAGTTTAATTGCGCGATCAATTGCTGCTATTGCTGCCTCGTGTCTCTGGAGACGAGCCAAAACCTGACTTTTGTTGAGCCAAAAAGTTGCATTTTGAGGATATAGCGCGATCGCTCGTTCAAAAGATTCAAGTGCTGCTTCATTCTGACTTAAGTGATAAAAGGCTTCTCCCCGACAATTCCAGGCAAAAGCAGCTTGGGGATTGACTTCAGTTGCTGTCGAACAAGATTGCAGCATTTCATCGTATCGGTCTAACCCAGCAAAAGCATATCCACGATTAATCCATAATAAATGTGGTCGTGCTGTCCCAGTTTGCAATAGTTGGTTATAAGCTGCAATGGCAGCAGAATACTCTTGTTTGGCTAGTAATTGGCTAGCCTCCTGTAGCTGCTGAATCCGAAAGTATCTAGCAACTAGGTTAAAACCAAGCCAAAAAAGACCGCTAGTGCAAAGCAGTAGAGCAATAATTTTGACTAATCTAGAAAGGTTATTTGACCTCACATCATTAGGAAGTTAGAGATTTGGCGATCGCTTTTGGCTAGCTGCTTGAAGATTCAGACATAGCTGAAAATACTATAGTAAATACAGTTAGCTATCTAGACTAGAGCTTTTTCTAATTTTATCAGACTAATTTTCAGTAACTGACATTATGCAGCATAACGAATAATCAGTATTTTCAATAGGCTATCAGGATAAAATAATAAATCTTTTTCCTTTTCACTCTGTCCCCATGTCTAATAATGTTCTGATCGAGGACTTGTCTCATTCAAAGACGAATTGTCAGGTGGGACAATAACCCCATATAACACCAGTGCGCTTTTAACTTCAACTCTTTCCCTAGCTTTACAGATTCATCAATGCGTAACCTTACCGAATTATACAGCAGCGATCTCGAACACGAACACCTTTTAGACAGCGATCGCGTTGGCTGGGAGAAATTGGGATTAGTTTATGAATTAGAACCTGCGGGTGAAATGCCCGAAGCAGTTGCTCCCAATCATATTTTAGTCGTGTGTCAGGGAGAATTTCAGGCGAGTTTTCAAATTAATGGACAGTGGCATCATGAGCAATATACTCAAGGTGATGTCGCTCTTTTCGCTGCTGGTGAGCTTTTCCCTAGAGTAAAGACGGATCGAAAAGTACCTTTGATCGATTTATTTTTACCTCCTGATATTTTATTTGATGCCATGGGAGAAACTGCTTCCAAAATCCAATTGCGATCGCATTTTAAATTCCACGATCCTTTAATTCAACAAATGGCATTAGCATTAAAGACGGAATTAGAACTAGCGGATGAAGACAGCAAGCTATACGCTGATTCTATGGCTACAGCTTTGGGAGCGCATCTATTAAGGCGATATACAGTCAAAAAATCCATAATTAAAGAGTATAAGGGTGGATTACCCTCATATCAGTCAAAAAAAGTCGTTGAATATATTCAAGAAAATCTCGATCAAAACCTGAGCTTAAGTTTACTCGCTAGTTTGGTTCATATCAGTCCTCATTATTTTGCCAGCTTGTTCAAACAGTCTACTGGCACATCACCACACAAGTACATTACGAACAGCCGTTTAGAAAAAGCCAAAACTTTACTGCATCAGAGAGATTTACCTCTTGCTTTAATTTGTCAGGAAGTCGGATTCAAAAACCAAAGTCACTTCACCAGAGTTTTTCGCCAGCACTTTCATATCACGCCAAAAGCCTACCGAGATTTATTTTAATTCATCGTAAGAACAGAACAATTTTTGGAAGAAACGGTAAGACGGCTATCAGGGAAATTCCTAAACTTATAGTCAAAGAAGTTTTTGTTTGGAGTCAAA
This sequence comes from Pleurocapsales cyanobacterium LEGE 10410, assembly GCA_015207195.1. Classification (GTDB taxonomy): domain Bacteria; phylum Cyanobacteriota; class Cyanobacteriia; order Cyanobacteriales; family Xenococcaceae; genus Waterburya. The sequence goes on along the minus strand of JADEXJ010000187.1, from coordinate 5,002 downwards.
TTATGCAACTAACTTATCTTTTCTTATCGATAATCGGTTTGGTTTTACCCTGCTGGCAATTGATTTCGTTTATTTATCTAAATGGGCTAGACTTCCCGTTATTTTGGTCGCAACTATTTATCAATCAAATTTCTAGTGCATTTGGTCTAGATTTATTTGTTTCTAGTGTGGTGTTTTGGTTCTTTCTGTTTAGAGAGGGGACAAGATTACAAATGAAATTGCTCTGGATTTATGTGGTTTTGAGCTTGACGGTTGGTTTATCTTTTGCCCTGCCTTTGTTTCTAGGAATGCGCTTGGCATCAAATTCACTAAGCGTAAGCGTCTCTAAGGCATAACCTCAGCTGTGTGGCAACACAGTAAAATTAGTTCTAGAGTATACAAAAATTAATAATCCTCTCCCAATTTCCACATTTTTTGCTGGAATATTAGGATTTATAGCGATCGCCTTATCATACATCGTAGTAATAGAGCGAACCAAAAATCGGGTTTGGCATGGAGAATCAAAAGCAGACGTATCTAGTCAGCCAAATTATTTAGAAAACCCAGGAAGCGGATGTAATATAGTCCCATCCGCAAATAGAAGTAATCATTTTTCCCGTTAGTGTTTTCAACCCCAAACGGCTTTCGTCTTGACACCAATAACGAATTGGTTGACCTCTAGCCAAATAGTCGATTTTTCTCATCCATCGATATATTGTCGATTCATCTCGATCTAATTTTTCGGATAGTTCTTTTCTCGTTGCGAGCGTTTATACTCCGTCTTCGGGGTGCATCTTGTTTTAGCCAATACAGCATCTGCAATCTTTCTTTGCTGCTAGCAGTTACCCCATGATGCAATCGATGTTTTAATTCTTCTTGACTTTCGTTAACTTCTACCTCAAACTTATTCCCCATTTTTCCATACCGGATCATTATTATTAATGAGCGTGCATCTTCATGGAGAATTGGTATGAGAAGACTATAAAACGCAATTCAACGGCTTCTAAGGGCTAATCCCGCCTGTTCGCGGTCGTCAAAATGAATCTTTTCTGTACCCAAGATTTGATAATCTTCATGTCCCTTGCCCGCAATTAGCACTCCGTCTCCTGGTCGTGCATCCTTAATAGCCGTAGCGATCGCCTGAGATCGATCGGCAATTACTATTGGCTCGGCGGTATCGGGAATACCTGCAACTACATCTTGGAGAATCTGCTTGGGGTTTTCGGTGCGGGGGTTGTCGGAAGTCACCACCGCAACATCTGCTAGTTCCGCTGCAATTTTGCCCATCAAGGGTCGTTTAGTACGATCGCGATCGCCACCACAGCCAAAAACACAAATCATTCTGCCACTGATAAAAGGACGGGCAGCCTTGAGCAAATTTTCCAAACTATCAGGAGTATGGGCATAATCTACGATCACGTTGATATCTTGATCGGGACTGACCTGCACTCGTTCCATTCTGCCTGGCACGCCCGCAAACTGAGGCAGACAATCGGCAATCAGTTTTAAATCTATGTCCAAATGCAAGGCTGCACCCACTGCTGCTAACAGGTTAGCTAAGTTAAACTGACCGACTAAAGGAGAATTAAATGCTACTTTCCCTACGGGAGTATGCAAGACTCCCTTAACCCCTGTAGGCTGATAGTCCAAGTCGCTAGTATATAGATCCGCCTCTGGACTCTCGACGCTATAAGTCCAAACCTGGTTGTCGTCCAATTGTTCAATTAGACGCTTACCGTAAGGATCGTCGAGATTAATCATGGCTTTGCCTTGCAGATATTCTGGACTAAACAACAAAGACTTAGCCTGAAAATAATCTTCCATGTCCCGATGATAATCGAGATGATCTTGGGTCAGGTTGGTAAAGACTCCTACCTCAAAACCACAGCCTTTTACTCGTCCTTGCGCCAGGGCATGAGAACTAACTTCCATTACTGCATACTTATTACCAGCCTTTACTGCTTCGGCGAGTTGAGACTGCAACTCTACGGCAAAAGGAGTAGTGTGAGCTGCGGTTTGGCTATATCCCTGCCAGCGAGTGTAGAGAGTACCTAGCATAGCAGTAGGATGTTGCGCCTGAAGTAAGAAATATTCGATTAGATGACTAGTAGTAGTTTTTCCGTTGGTTCCCGTAACGCCAACTAGCTCAAGTTGCTGGGCTGGATAATTATAAAAGGCTGTGGCGATCGCACTACAGGTAGCAACCATGTCTTGAGTTTGAATTACACAGGCATCTGGTGTCGGAGGCTGTTTGTCCGCAGCCTGAGAAGTTACTATTGCTGCGATCGCTCCTTTTTCTATGGCACTTCGCCAAAATTCACCGCCGTCTACCCTAGTTCCAGGCATTCCGATAAACAAATCCCCTGGTTGACAGGAGTGGGAATTGGTACAAACTCGATTTACTTCTAAATCTAAAGCAGAATGTTCTGGTTGCGGGAGATTTACCATAGCTAACAATTCGCGCAGCTTCATCATATTTATCTTAGGTAAGTGCAATTTACATGACTACATTTTGGACACTTTTTACTCAATTGTCCTTAAATTTTTCTGTAACATTTGCTCTAGCTTGGCTACTGAAGCGCGAGGAGACAGACGGGGCAATGGTTTTTCGCCCTCAGGCAGCTTTTGACACAGCACGGGAATTGTATATTGATAGGCATTGAACCAGTCCTCACGGGTATTTATATTGCGAACCTCTAGTTCAAACTCAAGGTTGCTAACCTGGGCTAACTTGGCTTGCAATCCTTCACAAAGATGACAACCAGGTTTACTGTATAGGATTAATTGCATAATATTTTTTTACGTTTCTTAGGAATAGCAATTAGGTATTGAATATTTTGCTAAAGATTAGCATTTTTCGTAGCTGCTAGCTGGAATTAAATTGCATTTTAAAAATATTTGAGCAATCGACATCCTGGTAAACCTCAAGTTGGCAATTTTCTTGTTTGTAAATATTTAACTTAATATTTTTGTTAAATGTTTTTGGGTTTTTATTTAGATTTAAATAGGCTCTTGCTCTTTATTTTATCTGCAAGATAATGTTGCAAAGTTTTCCTAGCAAAGTTGCGTTAATTCAAGGTGTGCAAGTTTGCTAGATATAAAAGCTATTTTGACCAAATTATCAAATTACTCCTGAAACAATGGTCTTAAAACTATTTATTGTAAGATGCTGGCTATTTTGACGGTTGACAAATTTGATAATTATTGGAAAATGTTAAAACAAGTTCAAAACAATATATAGCCTAGATTAAATATTTAGTTTTTATTGAGCGAGTTACCATATCACCAAAAATATTGAAATATCAAGGTCGATCAAAAAACATTCTTTCTACCGCAAAGCAAACTAAAAAAGTTTCAAGTAATTATTTATTTAGTAATCAAATGAACCAAGAAAATTGTATTAGTCTAGAAGCAGAAATTAATAGTGAACTACACAAATCTCTCCAAAAATATTTAGACTATCATCCTTATTGGGATATAAATCGAGTACTCAACGCCTCTCTATCTTTGTTTATGATGCAGAATTGGCGCAGAGACAATGGCTTAGATCAACAAGATTCTGACACCTGTACTCGAATCTACCTTGATAGTATTTTTCATGAGTATTACACTCACAGACATTACGAACAAAACAGTTGAACAATCACACACTACTGGCATAAGTTCTTACTAAATTGATGCTATACAGTGGTTGGGGTTGAGGGGGATGGTTTACGAACCGCCCCTACTTTTGTTTTTTTAGTTCTTTGTAGACTCGATACATTTCAGGTAATCGCTTGTACATCACCGTCAGCCTACGATATAGCTGACTGGAAATATTAGGCATTCCTGAAACCATTTCCCCTGATGCTACGTCGTGAACGATCCCAGTTTTGCCAGTGGCGATCGCGCGATCGCCAACTACAATTTGATTGGCTACCCCTACTTGTCCTCCCAACATTACCCCATTGCCAATAGTTACACCTCCAGCTAACCCTACCTGGGCAGCCATAGCGCAGTTGCTGCCAATCTTGCAGCCATGACCAATTTGTACTAGATTGTCTAGCTTGGTGTTGCGTCCAATTCTCGTTTCACCTACCGCGGGGCGATCTACCGCACTATTGCAGCCAATTTCTACCCCATCTTCCAATACGGTGGATCCTGACTGTTGCATTTTATACCATCCCGTCGCTGTGGGGACAAAGCCAAAACCTTCTGAACCAATAACCGCACCACTATGGATCACGCATCTAGAGCCGATTTGCGTCCGTTCGTGAATGGTACAGTTAGCATGAAGAATCGTGTCGCTACCGATGGTGACATTAGGATACACCACCACGTTGGGATGAATAGTTACGCGATCGCCGATGGTAACTCCCGACTCAATTACCACATTGGCACCAACATAAACATCTTTTCCTACCTGAGTATTGGGTGCGACAACCGCGCTAGGATGAATACCCCTAGAAGGTTTGAATGGTTGATAGTATAAGTTGATTATACGGGCAAATAACAGTCTGGGTTGAGCAGTAGCAATCCAAGCAATCTCTCTTTCTGATGCCTGTGCTTGCAAAGTTTCATCTAGGGGTAAAATCAAAGCATCAGCTTTGGTGGTGGCGATCGCCTTGGCAAACTTTCCTCCTTCTACATAACTCAAAGATCCCGTCTTTGCTTCGTCTATTGCAGCGACTTGGATAATCTGAGGATTTAAACCTGGAGTTTGATTAAGACTATTATTGTTAGCTGCTTCGCCAAGCTGGGCGATAATTTCTTGAAACTGCATTACAGAAGATAATTAAACAACAAAGGCAAGACTTATTTTAGGTTAAAAATAGCGACGGTGTTGCACGCTTTTAGATGAGGGCGCAGATCGGACAACTGCTAAATAATTATCAACCACCAATTACTGATTACTTAGGGAAGTGCAATTAAATAAACATCCAATTGAAGTGTAAGGTAAAAAAAAGAGAAAAATTGATTGCTTTCCCGACATGAAATGGACAGAATCATATAAACAAATTTTGCGAGAAACAGCTAAAACACT
>JADEXJ010000020.1 GCA_015207195.1 Pleurocapsales cyanobacterium LEGE 10410 | reverse complement strand
AGTGTTTTAGCTGTTTCTCGCAAAATTTGTTTATATGATTCTGTCCATTTCATGTCGGGAAAGCAATCAATTTTTCTCTTTTTTTTACCTTACACTTCAATTGGATGTTTATTTAATTGCACTTCCCATATACGACTTTAATTCGGGGAGCGTTTTAGTTCCCTTTTTTGTTTGTATTGGCGTTTTTTATAAGTAGTCCGCTAAGTATTGAAACTCGGGCAAATTTGGCTAAAGCTTGTTGTGGTTTATCTTTAATTTATTAGCGATCGCCTGAATCGAAACAGTTGGCAGTACGATAGTTGTTTTCTGTTAGGTATTGGGGAACGTTAAAAAAGATAGAAGCGATCGCAATAATGAGATGAGTAATCTGACAGATTTTTCTAGCTTTGGTTATCGGCTGATAAAAATCCTTGGACAAAATCAGCATCAGGGCAGAATTACCTATTTAGCTGGAAAATTAGCAGGAGAACATCGAGTAGTCATCAAACAGTTTCAGTTTGCTAGAAGTTCTTTGTCTTGGACGGTTCGAGATGCCCTAACCAGAGAAATCAAAATTCTGCAACAGCTAGAGCATCCCAGAATTCCCCGCTATATTGATTCATTTGAAGATGATGGTAGCTTTTATCTAATCCAGGAATATAAAGATGCTCCCTCTTTAGCTGAAGTTAAGCTTTTTACCCCAGCACAAGTCAAGACAATTACGATTTCGGTTTTAGAAATTTTGGTTTATCTCCAGGACAAGATTCCTACGGTAATTCATCGAGACATTAAGCCAGCTAATATTTTAGTAGATTTAGAGAATAATGCTTATCTAGTTGATTTTGGTTTTAGTCGGATCGGTGGAGATGAAGTTACAGGAAGTAGTGTAAGTAGTGTAGTCAGAGGAACGCCTGGATTTATGCCCCCAGAGCAACTATGGGGAAGATTGACTAAGGCTTCGGATCTTTATAGTTTGGGCATGACTACGATTTGTTTACTGTGTGGAATCGACTCATCAAATATTTGCCATATTTTTGGCAATTCCAGACTGGCAAAGTATGATCGGTGCGATCGCCGTAGCAACCGCCGTAGGTTTGATTATCAATCCGACAGTTTTGCTTTATCCTTGTCAAAAACAACCTTTTAAATTAATCTAATAAAAAGACCGAATGGTCTGAAAAATAAATGTCAAAAGCACGACTAACTAAAGCTCGTATAATTCGTCAAGCAGCCGAATTGTTTAATCAAAAAGGTTATGCAGGTTCTTCAATCGCCGATATTATGCAGGCTACGGGTTTAAAAAAAGGAGGAATTTATAATCATTTTCCCAGCAAAGATGAGCTTGCTTTAGCAGCGTTCGATTATGCTTTTAACTTAATCAGTCAAAGAATTTGGAGTGCGGTAAAAACCAAGCGCAATGCCATCGAACGATTGGATGCACTAGTATCTAGCTACCTGATCTATATCGATGATCCGCCCATTATTGGAGGCTGTCCAGTCTTAAATACGGCGATCGAAACCGATGGTACAGATTCCCCGTTGCGCGATCGCGCCCTAGCAGCAATCAATTCTTGGCGCGGACTGATTATTCGGATTCTTAACAAAGGTATCAAGAAGGGTGAGGTGCGAGCGACTGTCGAACCAGATATTGTGGCGACAATTATTATTGCCACCTTGGAAGGAGCAATTATGATGAGTCAGCTAGAACAAAATCCAGTACACCTGCAAAGAGCGGTAGCCTATTTACAAAGCTATATTCATGGTCTGAGATCAAACGACTTTATTCAAACTAATTCTTAGTCTCAAATTAACTTTAATTGTGCCGACCAACTTATCTGTAGATAACATCTGAGGCGATCGATTTACTGCAATTTTTTTGACTCAAAAAAGACCGATCGGTCTTTAATTTATCAAGATGAAACCAAAACCGTTAGAAGTAAACCTAGACTTATCTGTAAAAACCTATGATATCGATTTTGCAGGAATCGTCAGCAATATCGTGTATATTCGCTGGCTAGAAGACCTCAGGCTCAAAATCCTTGAAACTTACTTACCCCTGGAACAATTAATGGATCGGGGATATTGTCCGATTATTAACTCGACCGAAATCGCCTACAAAAAAGCCTTAAGAATTGGCGATCGCCCGATTGGAAAAATGTGGGTAGCCAAATTGGGGCAATCGCGCTGTACTTTGCAGGCTGAGATTTATTTAAACCACGAGATAGTTACTACTGCCAAACAGGTGGGCTTTTTTGTCAATCTGGCAACTATGCGCCCGATGGCTGTTCCTGAGAAGTTGAAAGCACTTTATCACCACGCTTGAATGCGATCGCACAACTAATTAACAACTATTACAGTTCTATATCAGTCCTAAATCATTGATGAAAACACCTAATGACCAAGGACAAAAGACAAATAACATTCAAGACTAAGAATTTCCACAACTCAAATAGGATTGCTATATCATGCTCAAATTTTACTATCATCCCTTATCACCTCTATCCCGTCGCGTATGGATTGCTTTATTAGAAAAAGACATTCCTTTGACATCGATAATTATCAATCTCCAAGATAGAGAACAGTTTAAACCAGACTTCCTTACTCTTAATCCTTTTCATCACGTAACCGTCATTGTTGATGATGGCTTGCGAGTTTTAGAATCTCTAGCAATCTTAGATTATTTAGAAAGTAAATATCTCAACAAACCCCTGCTTCCTAATGATTCCTCAAAGTTAGCTAAAGTACGAATGGCGCAAATGGTGGCTAATAATGAGTTGTCATCTTTAGTTATTCCGTTAATTAGCGAAACAGAAGATTCACCACAGTTAGGTAAAGCTAAACGCAAAATTAAAAGAATATTCAAGTTTTTGACTGAACTATTAGAAGATAATGATTACTTTGGCGGAGATAAAATTTCTTTAGGAGATATAGTTGCTGGTAATACTGTAATTTTGACAGATAAATTAGGTTTCGAGCTGAGTCAGTTTGCCAAGATAAATCAATGGTGCGATCGCCTGATGCAAAGACCAGCCTGGCAGCAAACTCAACCCAACGATGAACAGATAGCCGTATTCAAACAAACGGTACAAAAATTAATTGAGTCTCAAAGTAAAGCTCAAGTTGTTCGTCAGGTTAAATCATGAATTTAATTCAGACCTAAAGGCGATCGTCTAGCTAAGATGGTCATTCTAATTAATTTTCGTCTTAAAAGTTAACAGTTACTTTTGTCGGCTTATTTGCTTGTGACGATTTCTGAAGTTGGGTTGCAACCAGAATAACTTCATTAAAAACGCGCATCAAGTTGCCACCCCAAAGTTGGCGGATCTCATCTTCTGTGTAACCGCGAGCCAACAATTCCGTGGTGATGTTCGGCATTTGCGAAACATCCTCAATTCCCACTAGTCCACCGCCACCATCGAAATCAGAGCCAATACCTACGTGTTCAATTCCCATGACCTGTACCAAATGATCGACATGATCGATTGCTTCAGTTAAGTTGGGACGGTTTTTAGGATATTTTGCGTTAATCTCTTGGTATTTCGCCTGAAGTTTTTTCACCGCTTCTGGATTTAGTTTACCGTTTGACCAGGCTGAGCTTTCTTCTTTTAATTGCTTTAATGCTGCTTCACGTTCGGGAGTTTGTTCCATTTCTTTAATGAAATCATCCAAAAGACAAACCTGCACCACACCACCATTTTTGGCGATCGCCTGTAACATTTCATCACTTAGATTACGGGGAACATTTTGAAGCGCACGCGCACTAGAATGAGAAGCAATTACGGGAGCTTTCGTCAATTTAATAATGTCCCAGAAAGTCTCATCATGTACGTGCGAAATATCAACCATTATTCCCAAACGATTCATTTCTTGGACAACTTCAAAGCCAAACGGACTCAAGCCACCCCATTCAGGTTGCTGATCGGTAGAAGAATCGCCAAGCTCGTTGTTTTTTGAGTGTGTTATGGTGATGTAACGAATTCCCCAATCAAAGAATAATTTTACGTTGTTCAAGTCACGAGCAATTGGATAGCCGTTTTCCATGCCCATAAATATGGCGCGTTTGCCAGTCTTTTCCAGACGATACGCATCTTCAGGAGTCAAGGCGATCGCTGCTGTATCAGAATTATCTGCTACCATCTTTTTGGTTAACTCAATCTGTTTAAGAGCAATTTCTTGGGCTTGAGCGTGACCTTGCTTTGTCCGCTTCTTCTGTGGTGTGAAAATTGACATGAATACGGCATCTAATCCGCCTTCTTGCATACGAATTAGATCCCATTGTCCACCGTCAAATTGCTCTGGGGTATGTCTAACGCTCGGATCAAAATCTGGATTTAAAAACTGTTTGATTGGCCAATCGATATGGGTATCGACAGTTAAGACTCGATTGTGAATTTGGGCGGTGCGTTCTGACAATGATTTTTGTGGTCTGCATCCGCTTAAGCTTGCCACCATCATTGATATCAATAAAATAGATATTTTTGATAAATCGTTCATAAAATTCTTCTGATAGATTCCTTAGAAACAAATTCAAGGCAATCGCATCCAATTTTGTATAAATTGTACTTGACAAACCAAGAAACATACACAATAAAAAGTTTACGACGGTTGTTGCTGTCTCAAAAAAGTACAAACATCTCTTAAAATTGGGAAATTGGCTCGATGATTGTGGCGATCGCACCATAGCAGTTTTTGATTTTATGAGGTATAAATTTTATTCGGGGTCAAAAAAACTTCAACTGTTCATTTTCTTGCCTCAAGTAAGACTCAATATATAGCATTACTATATTTTCTTTCTTAGTCCCAAACTTGAATTAAATAATCATCTGTAATAAACAAAGTGAATAGCTCTCAAGTCTTACCACATTTTTCTTATTTAAGGGCAAGCTCTTTTGAAGAATATCAGCAACTAACAAGAGTAAACCAGGAATTATATTTCTTGATGCAAGATGTAGAGAAGACAATCTTATACAATCATCAAGACCAGGATCAATTTAAGCTTAATGGTTATTGTTATGTATGTGATGCTTTTAGCGATTTTAAGATCGTTCGTCGTCGCAGTAAGCCCAATATTGACGGCTTAAAAATTCCTAACTGGAGAGAAGGATTATCTTGTGTTAGCTGTGGACTTAACAATAGAAAAAGAGGAGCTTTACATATTTTTGATCGTACGTGTTCTCCTAATCAAAAATCGAAAATTTATTTAACAGAACAAATTAGTCCTTTGTACAAATATGTAGCCAGCAAATTTCCTTTGGTAGTGGGGAGCGAATACATGGGAGAAAAGATTCCTTATGGATCGATGACGAATAATGGAATTAGAAACGAGTCTTTGACTTGTCTTTCTTTTGAAAAAGATGAATTTGACTACATACTTTCTCTTGATGTGTTTGAACACATTCCTGACTATATTCAGGCATTTAAAGAATGCTTAAGAGTGTTAAAACCAAAAGGTAAATTAGTTCTCTCAGTACCATTTCGCCTGAATTCACCCTCTAATATTATTAGAGCCAAAGTAGACGATAGGGGAGATATAATTCATCTAGCAAAGGCTCAATATCACGGAGATCCGATGGGTAAAGCAGGAGTATTGTGTTATCAAGATTTTGGCTGGCAAATGCTCGATCAAATGAGAGATATTGGGTTTAGTAGTGTAGAAGCAATAATTTATCGTTCGAGATTTTATGGATATTTGGGAAACAACCATACTATTTTTATCGGACAAAAATAGCAGTCGCGGTTGCCGTAACGTGGCGATCAAATGTAGGGTTAGTCATTAGATTTAGTCAAGTTTGGCGGAGCTTCTACAAAGCAATCGGGAAAAGCATATAAAATTTGTTGCTGGTAATATTGCTCTTGATCTGATTTGAGTCTACCTTTGATGACCATATTGCGAGTGGCATCTTCAAGTATTTTTTGAGATAGGACAATTCGATATAAATTTTGCTCTGCTATCCTCAGAATACTATCGCACAAAGGCATCCTAAAAATGACGCAGGAATCAATGACTGCGACAATCATTTATTTTTGATCTCTGCTATCTCTGCTTATTCCTGAAGATGTCTAATGTACACCCTCTTTCCAGAAAAGGTTTCGATTATATCGGAGCGACGGGATTTGAACCCATGACCCCCACTACCCCAAAGTGGTACGCTACCAAGCTGCGCTACGCCCCGTTTTCATAAGTAAGTATCATAACACTGTTTGCTGTTTTTTGATAAATATTTTGAAATGAACCGAAGATCGGGTTTGCAGTTATATTTACATACTGCTGTAAATACAGGCTCGTGCTGCTTTAGCGATCGCCCAATCTTCCTGAGTATGAATGACCAAAATTTGTACTTTTGAATTATCAGTAGCTATGTTTTCGTCTACGGGTTTGGTGTTGTTCTTGGCGCAATCTAGCTCCAATCCTAAATAGGATAATGCCCGACAGGTTTTTTCCCGCAGTTCGTTCTGGTTTTCACCTACCCCTGCTGTAAAGACTAAAACGTCTAGACCATTGAGGCTGGCAACCATCGCAGAGATCTCCTTTTTTAAACGGTGCAGATAAATCTCCAAAGCTAATGATGCTTGTGTATTGCCATCGGCGATCGCCCGTTTGATCGCTCTAAGATCGGCAGAGACACCTGAAACGCCTTTTAAACCAGACTCCTTATTAAAGATCTGGTTTAGTTCATCCGCACTCAAACCATATTCTTGGATCATGTAAAGCGGAATTTGAGGATCGATCGAACCGCACCGAGTACCCATCATCAGTCCTTCTAGGGGAGAAAATCCCATGGTGGTATCGATGCAAACTCCCTCTTTAATTGCAGCTAGGGAACAGCCGTTACCTAAATGACAGGTAACAATTTTTAGCGACTCTAGAGGCTGCTGTAAAATTTGGGCGGTACGCTGGGCGCAGTATTCGTGACTGATGCCGTGAAATCCATAACGCTGTATACCTTTTTCGTAATATTTATAGGGTAGGGGATATACTTTGGCTCGTTGGGGAATAGTAGTGTGAAACGCCGTATCGAAAACCGCTACTTGAGTTACATTGGGTAAAATTTCTTCAATCGCATCTATGCCTTCTAAATGAGCGGGATTGTGACTAGGGGCGAGGGGAATCAGATCGGCGATCGCCTGTTTGACTTCGGCAGTAATTACGGTAGCCTGGTTATATTCTGCCCCACCATGCACCACTCGATGACCGACCACATCAATCTCGTCAAAGCTTTCTAGCACCTTGGTTTCTCCTTCCAGCAGAGTATTTAGCATGGTTGCCAAAGCAGTATTGTGATCTTTTAACTCAATTTCTCGTTCACCGCGATCGCTCTCGACTTCTAAAATTCCGTCATCCTGGCTTACCGTCCAGTCGATGCTGGCTTCCCATAAAGGTTTGGTAGAAATATCCAATTCAGAATCTTCTAAACTGTAAAGACAACTTTTTTGGCTGCTAGAACCAGCATTGAGGACTAAAATTTTCATGATTACTAATTATTAAATTGTAGAGACAGGGCATGCTAAGTCTCTACGGGATCTTGGCTACTGTTTTTAAATGAGAGCGATCGCTCAATTTCTTTAACAATGGTCCTTGTTCGTTAAATTCAACTACGCTTACCGCAGCAACGGGCATATGAATGCGATCGCGGTAGCGTCCCACATCTATTCCCAACAGGGAACACAGAATGATCCGAATGGTAGCTTTGTGCGAAACAACCAGTATATTGCCATCTTTGTAGGTTTGATCGATTTCTTCAATCACTTCGGAACTACGGCGAGCAATATCTATTGCCCGTTCCCCATCACTCGGAGCGTTCCAGCCGGGTTCGGATTGCCAGCGTAGGTATTCGTCATGAAACTGATGATTAACTTCTGCTTGAGATTTACCCTCCCACTTACCAAAGTTTATTTCTTTCAAACCATTCCGTAGCTGCATTTCTAATCCTGTTAGGTTGCATAAGGGTTGGGCAGTAGCAATAGTGCGACGCATCGGGCTAACAAAAATTGCTTTCCAAGGTACGCTAGAGTAGGCAACGGCAAAGTCTTTAGCCATCATCTTCCCTGCTTCAGTCAGCTCCACATCAGAAGTGCCACAAAATTCGTCTGTTTTGCTGGCAACGGTTTCTCCATGTCGTAAAAAGAAAATGTTTAAAGTCATCGGCTTGACGCTGTTATAGTTTTTTTTATTGCTCCCTCAGCTTCCCCATCAAGTTACAGATTAAAGCTCGGTATCGGTACAACTGCACCTTTCTCCATCAAGACGACGGAAGATCGCGCAGCAACTTCACAGCTATCTTTCTGGATTTTGATCGCCGTGCTTAAATCAGCAAAATCATCTGGTGCGGGTAGAGCAGTATTGACAATTTGATGCCAAGAATTGCCCAGCTTTAAAACTGGTAATTCAAATTTTAGGGGTTTCCAATAGGCATTGAGAATAACGTGCAGGTGTTCTCCACTGTCGGGATGGCACAGTGAAAAAGCCAAACAATGAGAGTCTTCGCTCCAGTCTGGTTTGCCCAAAAGCTGTCCGTGCCAGAGTATATAGGGTTTTGAGCTTACGCGATCAACTTCTAGGAATTGTTCGACGCGGAAAAGTTCCAATTCTTGATGGAAGCGGATTAACTTCTTGACAAACCGCAGCAAACTATCCTGCTGAGCGACTAAACTCCAGTCAAACCAGCTTAATTCATTGTCCTGACAGTAACTATTGTTGTTTCCCAGTTGAGTATGGCGAATTTCGTCTCCCATTAATAGCATGGGTGTTCCCTGAGACATAAATAGAATAGTGAGGAAATTTTTGATTTGCTGGGAGCGCAACTGGAGGATTTCTGGATCTTCGGTTAATCCTTCCTCACCGCAGTTCCAGCTAAAGTTATGATTACAACCATCGCGACTATTTTCCTTATTTGCCTGATTGTGTTTGCGATTATAGGAAACCAAATCGCTGAGGGTAAAACCATCGTGACAGGTAATAAAGTTGATACAGCGATTGATATCGGTATCCAATCTAGAGTAAATATCGGGACTGGCTAGGATTCTCGATGATAGATTCTTAACCGCCCCGCGATCGCTCTTGACGAAACAACGCACATCGTCACGAAATGGCCCGTTCCACTCGGAAAACCAATCGGCGTGGGCGACAAACTTACCGACGTGATATAGCCCTGCTGCATCCCAGGCTTCGGCAATCAGCTTGGTTCCTGCCAAAACTGGATCGGATTCGATAATCGAAAGAATTTTTAACGCCCCCGCGTCTTCTATCGGTTCGCCGTAAACATCTCTCGACAAGATTGAAGCCAGATCGAAACGAAAACCATCGACGTGCATTTCGGAAACCCAGTAGCGCAAGGAATCGACAATCAATCTACCAACAACGGGGTGATTGCCCTTAAAGGTATTGCCACAACCGCTATAGTTTTTATAAAAAGTAGGATCGTCTTCTAAGATATAGTAAGTTTCATTGTCTAAGCCACGGAAAGAAAGGGTCGGACCCTGTTCGTTGCCTTCGGCGGTATGGTTGAACACCACGTCTAAAATTACCTCAATCTTTGCCTTGTGCAGGGCTTTGACCAGATCGCGGAACTCGTCTACTGGTCCTAAAGGATCGCGTCGTGAACTATAGCCTCTGTGGGGAGCAAAAAAGTTAATCGTACTGTAGCCCCAATAGTTTTTTAATCCAGGACGCACATCTTGCGGATCGAACTGATGGACGGGCAATAATTCGACGGCGGTAACTCCCAATTCTTGGAGATAGGGAATTTTTTCAATTAAGCCTGCATAGGTTCCTCGTTTCGACTGAGCCACACCAGAACTGTGATGGCGCGTAAAACCCCCGACGTGCATTTCGTAAATGACGCTGCTGGAGTAGGGAATTCTCGGATGGCGATCGCCTTCCCAATCATAATCACTAGAGTCTAATACCACGCCTTTGAGAGCGGAGGCACAGTTATCTCCCCGACGAGAAGCAGCAGCGCGATCGTAAAATTCTTGCCCGACTACCGCCCGTGTATAGGGGTCTAGCAATACTTTTGTTCTATCAAAACGTCGTCCGAGTTCGGGAGCAAATTCTCCCCCCGCTCGATAAGCATAAATTTGACCTGCCGTAATTTGCGGGATAAAGACATGCCAGTAGTAATATGTTTTGTTCCGCGAGGGATCGAGTTTAATGACATGAGCTGGTTTAGCAGCATGGTCTGTATCAAACAGCAACAGTTCCATGGCGGAGGCATTTTGAGAAAAAACGCAAAAATTTACGCCATCGGGATATACGGTAGCACCTAAGGGAAAACTTTCTCCAGGTAATGTCTTGAGTTTCTTTGCCATTCTTTATTTAGTAATTAGCGATCGGTCACCAATAAACAGTAACTTAAAGATTAATTGCCGACTACCGATTGCCAATTCCTAATTTTTATGATGATGACTGTGATTTCGTAGTTCGGAGTGCGTAGTCCTAAAGGATACCGCGACCCCCATTCGAGGACAAGCACGAAGTTAGTCCTTTAAGGCTTCGCATATTCGGAGTTCGGAAACTGAATCGCTTTGAAGGTTAATTTACCTGCAAAACAGCATCCGCTTGGGCGTATTCCTGTAGTTTGATCGGTACTGCTGAAGTATGCCAAATATCTTCACAGTACTGGGCAATCGAGCGATCGCTGGAAAATTTACCCATCCGCGCAACATTGATAATGGACATCCGCGTCCAGTTATCTTGGTTTTTGTATGCTTGAGATACTCGATCTTGGCATTCAACATATGACTGATAGTCGGCTAACAACAGAAAAGGATCTTGGTGCAGCAGGTTATCAATAATTGGTCGAAACAAATCTTTGTCCTCTGGAGAAAAGTCACCAGCCCCCAGGCGATCGATAACTGCCTTGAGTTCGGCGTTGCTGGCGTAATAGTCGTATGGATTGTAACCCTGTGCTTTTAATTCATTTACTTCGGGGCTTTCTAAACCAAACAAAAAGAAATTGTCCGCTCCTACTTCTTGGCGAATCTCGACGTTTGCCCCATCGAGAGTACCGATAGTTAAGGCTCCGTTGAGGGAAAATTTCATATTCCCCGTCCCCGATGCTTCTTTACCAGCCATGGAGATCTGTTCCGATAAATCCGCTGCGGGATAAACTCGCTGTGCCAACTTGACGTTGTAATCAGGGAGGAAAACTACTTTTAGGCGATCGCCAATATCGGGATCGTTATTGACCACTTCCCCGACAGAGTTAATCAGCTTAATAATTAGCTTTGCCATGTAATAGCCTGGTGCAGCTTTTCCGCCAAAGAAAAAGGTGCGGGGAACAATATCGAGGTCGGGATTTTGCTTGAGACGATTATATAGGGTAAGAATATACAGCACGTTGAGATGCTGACGCTTGTATTCGTGGACGCGTTTTACCTGAATATCGAATAAAGAATCGGGATTTACCTTAACTCCAAGTTGTTCGCTATAGTCGGCTAACTCTTGTTTGATTGCTTGCTTGATGTCCCGCCACTGCTGTTTGAATTCGGCATCATCTGCCCATGATTCGAGTTGCTTGAGTTCTTCTAGGTGGTTAATCCAGCGATCGCCAATTTTTTCGGTAATTAATTCGCTCAATCTGGGATTGCTCAACACCATCCAGCGACGGGGGGTAATGCCATTGGTTTTACTATTAAATTTGTCGGGAAACAGTTCGTAAAAGTCACGTAATACGGTTTCTTTCAGCAGTTGGGTATGCAGTTCGGCAACGCCATTAATCGCGTGGGAACCCACACAGGCTAGATGCGCCATGCGGACATATTTTCCCTTGTCTTCGTCGATTAACGATAGATTAGCCAACTTTTCTTGGTTGTTGGGATATTTGGTTTTAACCAGCTGGAGAAAATGGTGATTAATTTCGTAAATAATTTCTAAATGACGGGGTAGAAGAGAACTAAACAAACTTAAAGACCATTTTTCTAGGGCTTCTGGTAACAGAGTGTGGTTGGTATAGCCCAGAGTGTTCTGCGTAATCTCCCAAGCTTTGTCCCAAGGCAAACCATGTTCGTCTACCAATAAGCGCATCAATTCCGCCACGGCGATCGCAGGATGGGTATCGTTTAGCTGGGCAGCGAACTTTTCGTGGAAGTTATCTAAGCTGTCCGATTCTGCTAGATGGATGCGAATCATATCCTGTAGAGAACAGGAGACAAAAAAGTATTGCTGCTGGAGACGTAGCTTTTTCCCCTTCATCTGTTCGTCGTTGGGATAGAGAACTTTGGTGAGGTTTTCTGAAGTAACCTTGTTATCTACCGCACCGTAGTAATCTCCTTGGTTGAACTTGGCAAAGTCAAAGGATTTACAGGCTTCGGCTTTCCACAACCGCATCGTATTAGCCGTATTGACCTGGTAGCCCGTGATGGGAGTATCGTAGGGTATTCCCTGTAAAATATAGCCAGGTATCCAACGCACTTGATAGTTTCCCGCCTCATCGGTATCGGCGACCGTGTGTCCCTCAAATTTGACCTCCACCGCAGCTTCTGGGCGAGGAACTTCCCAGGGATTGCCGTATTGCAGCCACTTATCGCTGATTTCTACCTGCCAGCCGTTTTTGATTTCTTGGTCAAAAATACCGTATTCGTAACGGATACCGTAGCCAATCGCGGGGATTTCTAAACTAGCCAGGGAATCCATATAGCAAGCAGCTAATCGACCCAAGCCCCCATTCCCCAAGCCTGGTTCTTCTTCCTGTTCGAGCAACTGGCTAAAGTTTAACCCCGACTCTTCGACAGCTTCTAGAACATTATGGTAGACACCCAGGTTGATTAAGTTGTTACCCAAATGAGGTCCGACGAGGAACTCGGCAGAAAAATAGCAAACCACCTTGATCTCTGGGTCTAGATAAGTTTGCGAGGTGGCTAGCCAGCGTTGCAACAGGCGATCGCGCACCGTGTAGGCTAAAGCTAGATAGTAATCATTGATGGTTGCAGTTTGAGGTGTTTTACCCTGAAGATAAAATAGATTATCGGCGATCGCCCTTCTGAGGGTAGTCACGCTCAATCCCGTGCGATCGTCTTCGGTGATAATTTCCTGAGTAACTACTTTATCTTGAGATAATGTCATTGCTTGCTCCAAGTAATTTTTAGTTGTGATCTGCTTAACGGTTTCTGGTGAAAGCTAAAATAAAATACCTTGAATTGCTGCTTCAAAAAGCTGAGGAGCAATGCGTTCATACGCTAGTACTCATTACCTCTGGAGGGACGTAAGACCGTCCCTCCTCTTGTCTCTTACCTTAGTAGGGCCATTTCCAATGGGATATTTCAGGTTTGTCCATGCCGTGTTCTTTGGCATAGGCTAAATTATCAATAATCGCATCTCTCATTCTTTCCCTGACGTGGGCTGCACGAGAACCTAAGGTCGGAACGCGATCGATGACATCAATGACCAAATTAAAGCGATCGATTTGGTTAATGGTGGCAAGCTGAAGTGGGGTATTAATATTGCCCTGTTCTTTGTACCCCCGAACGTGAATGCGCTCTTGATTGGTGCGACGATAAGCCAGCTTGTGAATCAACCAGGGATAGCCGTGGAAGTTAAAGATTACGGGTTTATCGGCAGTAAACAGCGTATCAAACTCTCTATTTGATAAACCGTGAGGATGTTCTCCTTCGGTCTGGAGCTTATATAGATCGACTACATTGATAAATCTAACTTTTAGTTCGGGGAATTCTTCTCTTAAAATTGCCGTAGCTGCTAGAGATTCCATAGTGGGAATATCCCCACAGCAAGCCATGATTACATCTGGTTCATCTGGTTCTGTGCCACAATCGTCATTACTCGCCCAGCCCCAGATTCCAATTCCTTTGGTACAGTGCTTGACCGCCTCATCCATAGTCAGGTATTGCAGGTGCATCTGTTTATCGGCAACAATTACGTTGGCATAATTTTTACTCTGCAAACAGTGATCCGCTACCGACAACAGGCAGTTAGCATCGGGGGGAAAATAGATGCGGGTAACTTCGGCACTCTTGTTGGTTACCACATCAATAAAGCCTGGATCTTGATGGGAAAAGCCATTATGGTCTTGTCGCCACACCAAAGAAGACAGCAAAATATTGAGGGAAGAAACAGGAGCGCGCCAGGATACGTGATTCTCGCAGATATCTAACCATTTGGCGTGCTGGTTAAACATCGAGCTAATTAGATGAACAAAGGCTTCGTAGCTATGGAAAAAACCATGTCTTCCTGTAAGTAGGTATCCTTCAAGCCAGCCTTCTAGAGTATGTTCGCTCAACATCTCCATCACTCGACCATCGGGAGACAATTGACCGCCATCTTCGTCTTCTGGCAGATAGTCCGCCATCCAGGCTTTCTTGCTCACTTCGTAAATATCTTGCAGGCGATTGGAGGCAGTTTCATCGGGTCCAAAAACGCGAAAATTGGTCAGATTATGGCGCATCACTTCTCGGAGAAACTTGCCCAACACTCTGGTATTTTCTACTTCTGTATTACCATGGTGTTCGACCTCTACGGCAAAATCACGAAAGTCTGGCATGGTCAGGTCTTTGCGTAATAAACCGCCATTGGCTACGGGGTTAGCACTCATGCGCTTGATCCCTACGGGAGCGAGTTCTTTGAGTTCGGGAATTAAAGTTCCATTCTCATCAAACAACTCCTCTGGCTTATAACCCTTCATCCACTGTTCGAGGAGCTTGACGTGTTCGGGATTAGAGTGCATTCCCCCCATGGGAACCTGGTGCGCTCTCCAGAAACCTTCTACCTTATGACCGTCTACTTCCTGGGGTCCCGTCCAGCCTTTGGGAGTCCGCAAAATAATCATTGGCCAGCGGGGACGAAAAGCTTTATTTTGGCTACGAGCTTCCTGTTGAATTTCCCGAATTTTAGTAATACATTCTTCCATCACCCCAGCCATCTTTTGGTGCATTTGTTCGGGGTCAGAGCCTTCTACTACATAGGGGGTATAGCCATAGCCTTTAAACAGATTTTCTAATTCTTCTGGGCTGATACGAGCCAGAATCGTCGGGTTGGCTATTTTGTAACCGTTGAGATTGAGAATTGGTAATACTGCACCATCACGGACGGGGTTGAGAAATTTATTGGAATGCCAGGCTGTTGCCAGGGGTCCAGTTTCTGCCTCTCCATCGCCTACCACACAGGCTGCAATTAGGTCGGGATGATCGTAAACTGCACCATAGGCGTGAGAAACACTATAGCCTAGTTCTCCTCCCTCATGAATCGAACCAGGGGTTTCGGGGGTACAGTGACTGCCAATATAGCCAGGAAAAGAGAACTGCTTGAAAAACCTCTGCATTCCTACTTCGTCTTCGCTCTTATCGGGATAAACTTCTGAATAGGTTCCTTCTAGGTACACAGGACCTAAAACTCCAGGCGCACCGTGTCCTGGTCCTGCAAGAAATATTGAATTGAGGTCGTATTTTTTGATCAGTCGATTGAGGTGAACGTAGGTAAAGCTCAGGGCGGGTGAAGACCCCCAGTGTCCTAATAAACGGTTCTTGATATGTTCTGACTTTAATGGCTCTTTTAATAGGGGATTGTCCTGTAGATAGATCATGCCCACGGCAAGATAATTACAGGCACGCCAGTAAGCGTCTATTCTTTTCAGTTCTTCGTCGGTTAAAGCTGTCGATGAGGATTTAGGATTAGTTGGAGTTGTAACCATAATACTTCTATTGGAGACGTTATTTACTGTTAGCGCACATACTTATTCCTATTAACCAGGCTAGAACAATTAACTAAAAAACCAGCTTCAAATTAAGCTTTAATTTATGATTTAAATTATTTTGGATTGGCAATTGTTTTATCAGTCGAAACTATTGAGAAAACTACATAGTTACTATCTGGATATGACAAGATTTCAGCTAAGATTAAAGTTTATCTTGGCTAAATAAATTGTACTCAATCGCCATTAACCATAAAGGTCATTATTTGAGTTCATTTCGATTATAAGAGACGAGCGATCGCTTGTTAAAACCGCTCGCCAATCATTATAAAACTCGCAGATTAATTAATAGTTAAGTCCAGCTTTATTTAACAACTTCTAAGCCACGAATTCAGTAATCTACGTAACTTAATTTAGTAAATAAATTACTTAGCCAAAGTGTCCGCCCACATAACTTTTCGTAGATTCTTCTTGAGGATTCTCAAAAATATCTTCCGTGCGATCGTACTCTACTAGGTAACCAAAGCGATTACCCGATTCGCCTTCTTCGGCATTAAAAAACGCAGTCATGTCTGCTACCCTTGATGCCTGCTGCATATTGTGAGTAACAATGACAATCGTATATTCTTCTTTTAGTTCGTGAATCAAGTCTTCTACCTTGCTAGTAGACACGGGGTCCAGGGAAGAACAAGGTTCATCCATCAATACCACATCGGGCTTGAGCGCGACTGCCCTGGCGATACACAACCGCTGCTGCTGTCCCCCAGAGAGAGACAAACCATTTTGCTTGAGTTTATCTTTTACTTCATCCCAAATAGCAGCCTGTCTAAGAGATTTTTCCACCAGATCGTCCATGTTGTCCTTGTAGCCGTTGATTCTCGCACCATAGGCAATATTTTCATAGATTGATTTGGGGAAGGGATTGGGTTTCTGGAATACCATCCCAATCCGACGGCGGACTTCTACAGCGTCAATGTTGTCTGAATAGAGGTTCTTATCGCGATAGATTACTTTTCCTTCTACTCGACAGCCATCAATCAAGTCATTAAGGCGATTAAAGCAACGCAATAAGGTACTTTTACCACAGCCAGAAGGACCGATTAAAGCAGTAACCTGGTTTCTGGGGATATCCATATAGACTCCTCGTAAAGCAGCAAAGTCGTCATAGTAAACCGTGACATCTTCAGCCTTGAGAATCATCTCTTCTTTCTGAGACGTTTGGGAGCGGGAATTTTGTTGTTCTTGAGTAGGCATGATTTTAAAATTACTTCAATTGATTTGGCAGATAATAGATTTTTGGTTTTGTCCACAGATAAACGCAGATAAACACAGATAAGGTTAATCGTTGAATTGAGATGATTGACTCACTTAGGTGTAGTTTGGGGGCTAATAGCTTTACTTAGTAAACGCTCTTGCGGGTTGCCCAGCGGGAAATAACGCTGGCAAGTAAGATGAGCAATACTAAAAGTAAGGAAGCTGCCCAAGCTAGCTCTCTCTGGTTGTCGTAAGGAACGGTAGCGTAGTTATAGATCAAAACCGAAAGCGAGGGTATTGGCTCAAACAAACCATTGGGCCAAAATTGAGTAAAGAGGGCGGTAAAAATTAGGGGAGCGGTTTCTCCTGCTGCTCTGGCGATCGCTAAAGAAGTTCCCGTCACGATTGCTGGCAAGGCTGCTGGCAACACGATTTTGAGTACGGTATGAAAATTGGAAGCCCCGACCCCTACTGATGCCCAACGCACTTCTTGAGGAACTATCTGCAATGCTTCATCGGTAGTTCGCACGATAATCGGTAACATCAAGATTGCCAGGGCAAAACCACCAGCAAAGGCAGAAAAGGAATCGGTTCGCAGCACGATCACTCCATAGGCAAAAATTCCCACAATAATTGAGGGTACGCCACTCAAAACGTTAGTGGCAAAGCGAATCCAGCGAGCAACTCTTTTAGGAGCAAATTCCGATAGATAAACGGCAGCCAATACGCCAATGGGAATACTGATAATCGCAGCAATCCCCACCAAAATTAGCGTTCCGACAATTGCGTTGGCAACCCCGCCACCTTCTTGAAACGCTGCTGGAGGTAATTCGGTAAATAAGCTCAAGTTGAGACGATTCGCACCTTTGATAATTACGTAGGCTATAACTAATCCTAGAGGTAGTAACGCTACACCCAGTAAAGTAAAAGCCAAAACAGTCAATAGCGTACCAATAATGGTGCGAGGACGTGAATTAGAAGCCTCTAAATTACTGAGATTGTCTTGTTGGTTATAGGTTGTAGATGACATAGTTTAACTTGAGGTGAGGTCGAGTAATCTAGCTGATAGTTCTAAGCTATGAGCCAAAGACTTGACTAATACTTCTTGACTTTTTGAATAATTAATTCGGCGATAATGTTGACTACTAGGGTGATGGCAAACAAAATCAACCCTGCATACATCAAAGAGTCTCTTTGTAAGCCACTAGCTTCAGAGAACTGATTTGCCATCAAAGATGCAATAGTATTGGCAGGTGCCAATACCGAAAAATTGAGAGCGTTGCTATTACCAATTACTAAGGTTGCTGCCATTGTCTCTCCCAAAGCTCTACCCAATGCCAGCATCGTACCGCCAACAATGCCAGAAAAAGCAGCGGGAATCAGGATACTGAAAATAGTTTGCCACCTGGTTGAGCCAACGGCATAAGAACCCGATCGCAATTCTGGAGGCAAGGAAGCCAGAGAGTCACGAGAAATCGCCGTAATTATCGGCAAAATCATAATTGATAGAATTATGCCCGCAGGCAGCATTCCTGGACCAACATATTGAGTAGAGAACAGGGGAAACCAGCCCAAATTCTGGTGCAGCCACGAGCCAATCGGCTTGAGAAAAGGAATCAAAACATAAATTCCCCATAATCCATAGACTACGCTGGGAATTGCTGCCAATAATTCCACCAAAAACACTAGAATACGACGCACCGATTGAGGAAGAAAATTTTCACTCAAAACGATCGCACAGGCTACCCCAATAGGAAAAGCAATCAGCAAAGCTATTAATGAGCTAACTATAGTGCCATAAATCATCGGCAAAATAGCATATTGTTGTTCTGGAGGATTCCAGGAACTACCTGTCATAAAAGACCAGCCAAATTCCTGAATTGCGGGAATCGCTTGAAGACCAACTCGAATTGCAATCCAAAGCAGAACTGCTGCTACCAAAAAACTCAAGATGCGTGTCAGCCAGATAAAGCTGCTGTCAAGACTCTTTTCTGTAGATGAACGGTTTTTGTTATCGGTTTGAGAGTTAACAGCACTAGAACTCATGATTACAAAATACTAATTTATTCTTCTTAATACGGCAGATGTCTAGATTATCCTGGCAACAATATATTCAATTGTTGTTATAAATTATGCAGAAATTACAGGGTTATCTACTGATGCAAATATAATGAAAAACATCGTCGGCAATTTACTACCTTAGATAGATATATTCACACAAAAACTGCTAATTAAAAAAAGTTTTTTCTTAAATTGCTCTTAATATAAATATGCTGCATTCAGTTTAATGGCTATTCGACAGCAACCATATTTTTAAGGTCTTAAATTCTTAAATAATCAACTAGGTTCAGGTCTTCATCTTCTGATGTCGATCGTTTGTAAAAGCTGCAAACTAACCTATAGTTCGTTGAGTTTCATCTTACGTTATTTAGCTCTAGGCTATTTGTCTAAAAACTCTTTGATGTAATTGTTAACTAAAGCAGGTTGTTCTTGTTGTACCCAATGGCTACAGTTAGGAATATATTTAATTTGCCAATCTCTGACATAAGCTTCTGTGCCATAGGTTAATTCTTTTCCTAGCGCCGAATCATTTTCTCCCCAGATAGTTAAAGTGGGAATATCTAACATACCCCACTGCGGGCGATCGCCTTCAAATAAAGACTGAAATCCACAGCGATAGTAATTAATCATAGCGGTAAGCGCACCACTCTTTTTAGCAGCATTTTTGTAGGCATCTAAGTCCGCTGGAGTGAAAGCAGATTTATTGATTGCCATCTTGGAAAAAGCATCGGCGATCGCCTGATAGTCATTTAGCTGAAGCAGAAATTCTGGTAGCCAAGGTATTTGAAAGGCAAAAATGTACCAGCTTTTGAGCAGCTGTTGGGGGGTTTGTAATCCTTCGGCAAACTTAGCGGGATGGGGAATATTGAGGACAACTAACTTCTCTACCATTCGAGGATAGGCATAGGCAAAATTCCAGGCGATCGCTCCCCCCCAGTCGTGGGCGACTAAAATGCAGTCTTCATAGCCTAAACCACTGATTATTCCTCTAACGTCCTCAACTAATTCTGACATCTTATATGCCGATAATTCTTGAGGTTTATCGCTATCGTTGTAACCTCGCAGATCCACTGCAACCACATGATAATTCTGAGCAAATTCAGTTATTTGATGTCGCCAAGAATACCAAAGTTCAGGAAATCCATGCAGCAATAACATTAATTTTCCTGCCCCCTGACTAACGTAGTGCAAATTAACTCCGTTGGTTCTAATAAAATTGTGTTCCCAGCTACCAACAATAGACATAGTGAAAATTAAATAATGTTTTAAGTCAAGGTTACACCGCTTGACGGCTTGCCCTATCTGGCTTTTATTGCTGTATCAAGTTTAAAACATCATCACTATTAAGAGGGTAAGCAAAAAGATATCCTTGTCCATATTCGCAGCCCAAACTACGTAAGATTTCTAATTGGGCTTCTGTTTCAATCCCCTCTGCTATAACATCTAAACCCAAACTATGAGCTAAATCGACGATCGCTTTAATAATATCGTAATTGGTATTGTTTATTTCAGGACCAATAAAAGAACGGTCTATTTTGACTATATCTACTGGCAAATAGCGTAAATAACTTAAGGAAGAATAACCAGTTCCAAAGTCATCCAAACATAGTTGAATCTCGCGCTCCTTTAGCTGATGCAAAACTTTGGTCACTGCTGAAGTATTCTCCATCAGCGTACTCTCGGTGATTTCCAGTTTGAGATTTTTACCTGATAAATTTAGTGACTTTAAGAGACGGTCAATTTTAGGAATTAGTTCGGGATGATAAATTTGGATTCGTGATAAATTGATGCTTACTGTTAAGGATTGCTTCTTATTGACCAAAGATTTTTGCCAATCCACTAGCTGGCTACAGGCTTCTTCTAGCACCCACTGACCGAGAGCAACAATTTGACCAGTTTCTTCACACAGAGGAATAAACTTGTTTGGGGAAATTGATCCTAAAGCATTATGTTTCCATCGTACCAAAGCTTCTAGACCAGTAATTTTTCCCGTAGTCAGGGAAACTATGGGCTGGTAATTTAGATATAGCTGTTGATTATTAATCGCCCATTGCAGATCGTTTTCCAAACGCATTTTTTCGACAGCTTGGCTCTGCATTTTCTTATCAAACAAAACTGCCGTTTTAGCAAAATTTGCCTTAGCATACTGCATGGCGGTATCCGCCCACTGCAACAATTTTTCTGGTTCTTGATTATCAGGTTGATTCAAGGCAATACCAATGCTGACTGTAGAACAGACTGTAATACCATTAACCTCAAAGGGTTTAATTAGCTGATGATAGAGATCTTCTGCTCGGTCGAAAACAGCTTGAAAATCAGGAAAAGCTGTGATTAATATGGCAAACTCATCTTCGCTGATTCTAGCCACAACATCAGAACTATCATTACCTAAGCGTTGCTCTAAACGACGGGCTACGGCGATGGAAAACTTTTTGCTAACCAAATATCCCAAACTGTGTTTGATATTGCGAAAGCGATCGATACTGATAAGCATAACTGCAAAGGAACCAGATTGCTGCTGCTTGGGATCTCGAATGGTGTAGCCTCGAACCTCTGGTTGACGAGCTATTTCGCGACTTATATGCTCTAGAAACAGAGCTTTGTTGGGCAGGTTGGTTAGCTTATCGTAAAAAGCTAGGTATCTCAATCTTTTTTGAGCAGCACGATATTCTTCTCTGAGGATTGCTTCTCTCAGCTCTCTTTCTACTGCGGGAATCAAACGAGATAGCTTATTTTTGTCTAAATAGTCATGAGCTCCCGCTTTCATCGCTGCTATGGCGGTATCTTCGCCAATTTTACCCGACACAACTACAAAGGGTAGGTCTAGCTGCCGTTCTTTAAGGAGTTCTAAAGCAGCGATCGCGCTAAACCGAGGCATCGAATAATCCGCTAATACAATATCCCAGGATTGAGGTTTTTTCAGCGCAGTTTGCATATCCGCCTTGGTATCGACTCTCTGGTGAATTATGTCGTAACCGCCACGTTCTAGCTCGATGGCTAGCAGTTGGGCATCATCTTCTGAATCTTCAATAATCAAGACTCGTAGAAGTTTACTCATTTAAAACTCCAAAAACAGGGGGCAGCTGATTAACAGTCAACCAATAGCTACTTACTTCTCTAACAAAATTTTGTAGTTGTGTAAAGTCTATCGGTTTTCTAACATAACTATTGCAACCATTAATATAACTGTCTATGAGGTCTTGTGGCTCATCTGAAGAGCTAATTATTACAACAGGGATTAATCTGGTTCGAGGATCGGCGCGGATCTGCCGTAAAATTTCAATTCCATTTACTCTAGGCAAATTTAGATCCAGCATAATCAATGCTGGCATCGAGGTTAAATCGCGATCGCCATAAGGGTCATCTGAATCCTCATCATCAGGAATTATCCCAAACAGATAATCTAACGCTTCAAGTCCATCAGAGACTATGATTAAATTGTAGGTGAATTCTTGCTGAACAAAGGCTAATGTCATCAACTCGCGATCGTCAGGGTTATCTTCTACCAATAATATACTTTTAGCTGGCATTATATATATTTTTCAGTCAACTTTGGCTGTCAAATGCGCTGACTTTTATTCATATTAGTAATACTCATAAGTTCAAACTGAACTTTAGGTTATTTTGGGTTTAAATAGAATGATTAAAATTATTTGGCGCGATTAATATTATCAAATTTTTATATAATATATTTACATTATAATATAAACAGAATAAAAAATAAGAGCTATTATTAAACCTTCAAAAAAACATGAAAAATGTATGTTTTATATGAAGCCTGTAGCTAACAGTTGTATTTTCCACAATTCAATAAGTTAGTTATTTACGCTTTAAATACAGCTGGGAGAATTTAGATCCAACAATTGTATCCAACAACAGTCAATAATAAGGTTAGAAGCCGAGCAAAACTTTTAGTAATAAATATTAGCAATATCAGGCAAAATGAGCGTTTATCCCGATTTAACTGACTACGGATATAAAATTGATGCAGAATTGGGGCGCAACCGACAAGGAGGAAGAATCACCTGGAAAGGAATTACTTTAGATACCCAAAAAACTGTAGTTATCAAACAATTTTGTTTTGCTTCTGCTGGTTCTAACTGGTCTGGATACAAGGCTTATGAACAAGAAATAAAAGTATTACAAAGGCTAGAACATACTAGTATTCCCAAGTATTTATCTAGCATAGAAACCCAAGATGGCTTTTGTTTAATTCAAGAATATGTCTCTGCGCAAAATCTCAATAATTTTCGGCAGCTATCCCCATTAGAGGTCAAACAAATTGCCAGAAAGATCTTAGACATCCTAGTTTATTTACAACAGCAACAGCCCCCCATATTACACCGCGACCTCAAACCAGAGAATATTTTGCTGGATGAATCTTTAAATGTTTACCTCATAGATTTTGGATTTGCTACTTTTGGTAGCCAGGAAGTATCGGGCAGCAGCGTTTTTAAAGGAACTCCTGGTTTTATGGCACCAGAACAGATCATCAAGCCCACTACAGCTTCGGATATATACAGTTTGGGAATTACCCTCGTCTGCCTGTTGACTCACAAAAACATTACAGAAATTTACGCTTCAGCATCAGCAGACAATCCCTATCAGCTAGCCCTAGAACCTCTGTTGTCCCAGTTAGATCGACCGTTTGTCAGCTGGTTAGAAAAGATGGTAGCTGCTAAAGTCAGTCAACGTTTCCCCGATGCTGTAGCTGCTAAAAATGCTTTAATTGAACTTGATTTGACTCCTGAATTACCCAGCATATCCAAGCCAAAGACTGAGGGATTAAAAAAATTAAATTCCATCGCTACTCAAACCTTAACGGGAACGCTCGCTATTTCTGGCTTAAGTACCGTAGCCGTCTGGGGAATCAGCAGGGTGATGCGCCATCTTGAGTTAACCCCAATCAATATAGCGATCGCCATTTTGGCTGCGATAGTTATTAGCGTAACTCAACTAGGAGCAGCAGAAATTGCCAGATCCGAAGCTCAAGCCAGATTACAGGGAATAATTTTGGCATTAATTGTTCCTAGCTTATTAGTATGTGCTGGTGGTTTGATCTGGGGACAGGGAGAAGCGGTAGGCATCTGTGGTGCGATTGCCGTAGCTGAAATTTTTGTCTTTTCTTATTTTTGGTGGCAAATTCCCTATTGGCAAAGATTTAAATTTAAAGCAGGTTTTTGGTTCGGCGCGATCGCTCTGGGAGTTACCTTAGGTCTGAAATTAATCTAATATATTGTGGATACCCCATGATAGGTAGACTTGGCGATTAGTGAAGCAGCAACGACTAACCACTAACTGACTAACGACTAACCACCAACTGACTAAAATTGTGTCTCATCTCAAACTCTCCGCTATAATCCTAGAGGAGAAGATAGGGACAAAACAGCCCGATCAAACAGCGATGTTGTGGAGGGGACGACATTGGATGAACTGAGAGCAGGATTAGCTTTAGCCACTGAAGAAGAATTACAGCAGATTACGCAAATATTATTTCATCGTCGCTTTAATCCTTTAGATTATTGGCAAACGCCAGAGCCAATATATGTACAAAGCCAGGATTGGGATGTGTGGCTCGATTCCTTGGAGTGCAGATTTCGTTACCTAGCATCAGATGGCATGACCGTATTACGAGGACGTACGCAAGAGATTTCTTATCGAGAAATATTAATCAAAGTTTGTCATTACCTCAAGATTCCCTACTCAGTAAATATGACCGCTACCGATATTGAAGCAGACATTTTCTTGCATTTAGTGAGTAAAGCCTGGGATAGGCTGCCACCTCAAGAACGAAATTCGCTACAAACTCAAATTGGTGACGCTTTGCTTACGGCTCATCCTCCCGAACCCTTGCCCGTACAGTTGCAGCATAATCCCCTAAAAACCCTGCTCAAAGGCGGTGGAGTGGTAGCAGTTAGTACTATTCTTAAATCTTGGCTACTAAAGCACATTGCCAAGCAGTTCGCAATTCATTTTGCTACTTATCAGGCAGCCAAATCTGCAATAATTAGAGGTGGAGCAACGGCAGTAACGGGTTTGAGCAATCAATTAGCACTCCAGACAGCAAAAAAAGGAATGGCGGTTAATGCTGCTCGTTATGGGGCAACCAGAGGTGTTTTTGGTCTACTTGGACCGATTGTCTGGGGCTATTTTGTAGCCGATCTCGGCTGGAAAGCGATCGCCACTAACTACAGTCGAGTTATCCCCATCGTGTTTACCCTAGCGCAAATCCGCTTGATTCGCGGTGAATACCTAACCATAAGTTAAGTATTATAGACAAGCAAAGCAATTTTCCCGCAAAAATCACACCTCTAAACAATTTGTTAAGAATGCCTAGGGTTTACTTAAATACCCTCGAACATATAAAGAAGAGAAGAACCTAAGTAAAACTATCCCATACAATTTTTGCTGTTCAATAATATGACGCACTTTCCTTGGTTAACTACGTCTATTTTATTTCCCATTATTGCTTCTTTGTTTTTGCCCCTCATTCCTGATAAGGATGGCAAAACCGTGCGTTGGTATGCCCTAATTGTGGGCTTGATCGATTTTGCGGTGTTGGTCTATGGTTTTTACCAAGACTATGACTTTAGCAATCCCGACCTACAGTTAGTTGAAACTTACGGTTGGATACCTCAGCTGGATCTCAACTGGTCTGTTGGTGCTGATGGGCTATCAATGCCGTTGATTTTGCTGACTGGCTTTATTACTACTCTAGCAATGATGGCAGCTTGGCCTGTTACCTATAAACCCAAGCTGTTTTACTTCTTGATGTTAGCGATGTATGGCGGACAGATTGCCGTGTTTGCCGTACAGGATATGCTGCTGTTTTTCTTGGTTTGGGAGTTAGAGCTAGTTCCTGTCTATCTCATCCTGTCTATTTGGGGCGGAAAAAAACGCCTCTATGCTGCGACCAAGTTTATTTTGTATACCGCAGGAGGGTCGCTGTTTATCCTAATTGCTGGCTTGACCATGGCATTTTATGGCGATACCGTAACCTTTAACATGAGTGCGATCGCTGCCAAGGAATATGGTTTTAATCTGCAATTATTGCTGTATGCTGGCTTGTTGATTGCCTACGGTGTTAAGTTACCGATTTTTCCTCTCCATACCTGGCTGCCAGATGCTCATGGCGAAGCGACCGCTCCTGCCCATATGTTACTGGCGGGTATTCTCTTAAAAATGGGAGGATATGCTCTATTGAGAATGAATGCGGGGATGTTGCCCGATGCTCACGCCTTTTTTGCTCCCGTATTAGTTATTTTGGGGGTAGTTAATATTGTCTATGCAGCACTGACTTCCTTTGCTCAACGTAACCTCAAGCGCAAAATTGCCTATTCTTCGATCTCTCATATGGGCTTTGTCCTGATTGGGATTGCTTCCTTTACCAATTTAGGAACCAGTGGCGCAATGCTACAAATGATTTCTCACGGTCTAATTGGCGCAAGCCTGTTCTTTATGGTGGGGGCTACCTACGATCGCAGTCATACCCTAATGCTGGACGAGATGGGGGGTGTGGGACAAAAGATGAAGAAAATCTTTGCGATGTGGACTACCTGTTCTTTTGCTTCTTTGGCACTACCAGGAATGAGTGGTTTTGTAGCGGAATTAATGGTGTTTGTCGGTTTTGCTACTAGCGATGCCTATAACTCTGCTTTTAAGGTAGCGATCGTTTTCTTGGCTGCGGTTGGGGTAATCTTGACTCCAATCTACCTGCTATCGATGTTGCGAGAAATGCTTTATGGTCCAGAAAATAAAGAACTGGTCGATCATACCAATCTGGTAGATGCTGAACCCAGAGAAGTATTTATCATCGCCTGTTTGTTGATTCCGATTATTGGTATCGGTCTATATCCTAAAGTAGTTACTCAGATCTATGATTCCAGCATTACTCAACTGACTGCTAGAATGCGTAACTCTGTACCTAGTTTGGTACAACAAGCCAAAGTTCGCTCTCATAGCTATTCCATGGTGTCTTTAGCTGCACCAGAAATCGAAACCGAAGTTGTTCCAACCCTGGTAAAACTATAGACTTGAGCCTTGCTTTGGTTGTTAGTCCTAAAGCGATTGTCTTGAATGTCAAGTAGAATTTTCTAATTCAGGCAATCGCTACGAACAAAATTAAGCCAGGATAAAAAGGACTAGCCCTATCCTAAAGGATTCCCTTATGCAAAGCCCTAAAGGATTAGCTTCGCGCTTGTCCTCGAATGGGGGTCACTGTACCCTTTAGGGTCGGTCAAGGATTAGCTCCACGTCCTTCGCGACGGGCGCATGTACTGAGAGGGGGCGGAAATTAATTAGAACGACTATAAATCGTTTATTCGCAGTGGTAAAGACGATCGCGATACCCAGTTTCGGGCAAGTCTCTAGCAGTATTCCTGAAGCAGCGAATTTGGTTGAGGGATTTTTCGGCAATTCCTAAATTAATTGCCCAGAGGTCTAAAGGTTTTGTTCGGGCTATAGCGCGATCGAGGTTGTATAAGCTTGGATCTATATCATCTACTAACGAGGGATTGAGTAAAAATTGTGGTGTAGCTGACTGTGGATTGTTTGAGACATTGAGACGGTGAAATGAATAGGCTAAACTGATTAGCTCTCTGGTTTCTGAATGGGTCTTATGACTCATTATTATCAGAGGGTTGCTTGAAGTTGTTTGAATTAAGGCTGCCAAGCGATCGGATTGTCTCGATTTGTTAAATCCATAGTTGTTAATTACGGTCAAAGAACCCAACAAACCCATACTGAGTAGTACCACCACTACCCGTCTATTTAGCTGAGAACGCCAGCAGTTAGCCAACGCCACCGCTATCAGCAGAATTAAGGCAGGAAAATACACGAAATGATAGCGAGCAGCCAAAGACAGATTGCGTCCCAATCCATAGATAATCAACAGGAAAAGCAAGACTGAGCCGATGAGGTAACTAGCTATAGTAAGTATTGCTAGATTGTCTGCCGAACTATTAATTTGCCAACGCCAGCCTTTAACTAATTTAGGTATTGCCCAAATTACAATTATTTCTATGGTCAATACGGAAATAATCGCGATCGCCGTCGCCACTCGTTCTACAGGTAACAACATTACCATTGTTTGTATCCAAGCTATTAGAAGCAAAGGCGGTTGCCAGATATCATTCAAAGCAAAACTGGTTTGAATCCAGCTGGTTAGTTCGTTATTAGAAATTCCTCTGGCTAGAGGCAACCAAACCAGACAGCTAGCAAAAGTACCACAGCCAGCTAAGAATAAACCGCGCCAGTAGTTGAAACCAAGTTGACGATGCTTAAACAACCAGACGACGATGATGGCGATCGCTTCCGCGCCCAAAGCGATCGCCATGAAATAATGGGTAGCAACACCCAAAGCATTAATTAAAATCCAAACTAAGCTTAACCACCGTGGAGGAGAATTTTTTTGCTGGATTAATTGAATTGACTTAACCAAGCAGGTAACTGAAGCAATGATCCACAAGACAGTTAGGGTGTAGTGACGGGCTTCTTGAGCTAAATAAATACCGTAGGGGGAAATTGCCATCAACAAGGCTGCAAAATGTGCCACTAAACGGGAACGACAAGCAACCCAGCCCAAACCGAAGATTGCAGGAATAGCCAATACGCCAAAGATACTGCTGAGCGATCGCGCCATCTGTAGGGAAACTAAATCTCCATCGGCAAACCAAAGTTTGAGCCACCAATGAGTCAGCCAAAAATAGAACGGTGGATGAGTGCTTTCTTGGATCAGTCGAGTGTACACATCGGAGTAGCCTAGGGAAGTATCTAGATGCAGAGGAGACAGCAGGGTATCTGGGGAAACTATTTCATTTAGAGGAATAGCAGCAAAACCATGACCCAAACTATAGCCGATGGTAGCAATTTCGATTGAGGAAGCAGGTTTGAGAGCTAAATTGGTAAATCGGAGTATCAGCCCGATAGTTGTCCAGCTAAGGAGTAGCAAGATGTTAATTAGGCGATCGCGATCTTCTCGGTGCTTTGCCTGGTGATTGTGATGATTGCTTTTCAAATCGTTAGCTAAATACTCCAACTATGAATCAGGGAATCTTTTCGGGCAGATAAGAGAGTGTTAACAAAGTTTGTGTTTAATGTTAAGCAGTGCAAACCGCAATTTTAAATCTACAGCTATAAATTTCCCCAACAGACAAAACGACTAGCTTAAAATCTAAGAAGCAACAGCGGTCGAGTTGATACTTTTGTAACATTTGCGATCGCGTAAAAAAATAGGACAGAATTAATTATGCCAATTAATTTAAGCAAGGGAGAAAGAATTTCTCTAGAAAAAGTAGCACCAGGACTAGAACAAATCTTTATTGGTTTGGGCTGGGATATTAACGCTACCGATACTGGCGCAGATTTTGATATTGATGCGTCAATTTTTCTTTTAGACAGCAGCGAAAAGTTGATTTCCGATAAACACTTTATTTTCTACAACAACCCCAAAAGCCCCGATCCTAATCAATCTATTCAGCAACGAGGCGACAACCGAACTGGTGCAGGAGAAGGAGACGACGAAATTATTGACGTTAATTTAAAAACCGTTCCCCCAGACGTAGATAAAGCAGCGCTCGTCGTAACCATTCATGAAGCAGATAAACGACACCAAAACTTTGGTCAAGTCACCAATGCCTTTGTGCGCGTGGTCAACTGTAAAGATGAACAAGAGATCGTTCGCTACGATCTAACTGAAGATTTTTCGGTAGAAACTGCCCTGATTATGGCAGAACTCTATCGCAAAGATGGAGAGTGGCGGATGAATGCCGTGGGTGCGGGTTATGAAGGTGGCTTGCAGGCTTTGGTAGAGCGATACCAAAAGTAAGTTTCAATAGGATGAGAAATGAAGGATGAATAATTTTGTCTTCTTTCTTGTCTTCTTAAACCACTAGTCACCAACTACTAATAAATTTCAATAGTTAGATAGATAATTAACCGAGCGATTATGGCAGTTAATCTCAGTAAAGGACAACGAATATCTTTAGAAAAAGTAGCCCCAGGATTAAGTGAAACATTTGTGGGCTTGGGTTGGGATACCAACATTACCGATACGGGACAAGATTTTGATATTGATGCGTCGCTTTTTCTTTTGGGTAGCAATGAAAAATTAATATCTGACGAACACTTTATTTTCTACAACAATCTTACTAGTCCTGATGCTAACAAGTCCGTAGAACATTTGGGCGACAACCGAACTGGTGCGGGGGAAGGAGATGACGAATTGATCAAGGTCAATCTCAAGCAAGTTCCTCCTGATGTAAACAAAATTGTGATCACCGTGACTATTCACGAAGCTCAAGAACGCCAACAAAATTTTGGTCAGGTACAAAATGCTTTTGTGCGAGTGGTAGATGCCAAAAATGGCAAAGAAGTTGTTCGCTATGATCTTACCGAAGATTTTTCGATTGAAACTGCTCTAATTTTGGCAGAACTCTATCGTAAAGATGGAGAGTGGCGAGTAAACGCCGTGGGTGCGGGTTATCAGGGGGGTTTACAAGCATTGTTAGACCGCTATCAATAAAGTTGAGTAGAAAGTAGGAAGTAGGAAGTAGCGAGTTTAGATAACTAACAACTAACAACTAACAACTAACAACTAACAAAGTAATTTACAGATACTAAACCAATGGCAATTAATTTAAAAAAAGGACAGCGTATTTCTCTGACTAAAGAAGAACCAGGTCTTAAGCAAATTATGTGTGGTCTGGGATGGGACGTTGCTCCCAAGTCGGGGGGATTTTTCGGTGGCAACAAACAATTCGATCTCGATTCTTCGGTAATCTGTTTGAATAAAGACAAAAAATTAAGCGATGTCAAAGACATAGTTTATTTCGGTAATTTGAGACATAGCTCAAGTGCGATCGCCCATCAGGGAGACAACCTGACTGGTGCGGGAGAAGGAGACGATGAAGTAATTAATATTGACCTGCCTTTGATTCCTCCAAGCATTGCTTATTTAGTCTTTGCGATCAATATTTATAAGTGCGATCGACGACGACAAGATTTTAGTATGGTGGACAATGCCTTTGTGCGTCTGGTGAATCGCGCTAACAACAAAGAACTTGCTCGCTATAATCTTTCTGGATCGGAATATCAAGGCATGACAGGGATGATCTTAGCCGAACTCTATCGCCATAATGATGATTGGAAATTGGCTGCCGTTGGCAACGGATTCAAAGTAGCAACTTTAGCCGATATTGCTAAAATTTATACTTAATCAATAGCATCATTAGGTTTATTATCTGGGTTGTGACAAATACGGCAGATTATAATCAATAGTGATCTTAAATCCTTATCTTTTAGTTCTAATCTCTATTGCTATAACTAATTTGAGGCGCGGGAGTGATGGGCTAGCTGCCTACCTTGAATGAGATTGATACAGCAGGGTTGACTAGATTAGATTTTGGGTTTGACTCAAGAGTTGTTGCCAAGCGATCGCGCTTGGAGGCAAGGTCTTCAACGGTTGAGCCTTTAATCATCAGCTTCAGCATTTAACTCCTGGCAGCTTTAAGACTGGTGGGAAATATTTTCTTGAATATTATTTTTGAACGCTATTTAGAGTTACGATTTTTGACTCAATACTCAATCGGTTTTGACTACCAAACCAAACTGACTAAGAAAATTTTACAATAACCGAGGTAAGATCGTAGATTCTAGATCAAAGTAAATCTAAGTAAGGAAACAAAGTCACGTTAGCTAAAAATAAAATATAGTACAAACAGGTGTCTTGGATTACACTAAAGACGACTAAAGCTCGTTGGGAGGCGGAATTAATGCAGCAAATATTGACTGCCTATGATATTCCTTGTCGTGTTCTCAATATTGGTGCGGGAATTTACTGCGGAGATGGAACTCAAGCAGCACTACAGGTAAAATCTAAAGATCGGTGGACTGCTTTGCTACTGTTGAGTCCTCCCGAAGATTACTAAAAAATAACTAAAAGCTCTATCTATAAAAAAAATTAAATTATGTCTTCTTTATTCGATTGGTTTGCCAACTTAAGAAAAACCGAACCCTCAATGCAAAAGCAGCAGGAAAGGGAAATTGCCGACGGATTATGGACAAAATGCAGTTCCTGTGGTTTTGTGGCATACACCAAAGATTTACAGAGTAATCAACTGGTTTGTCCCGAATGTAACCATCATAATTTGGTTGATAGTGATGAAAGGATTAAGCAATTAATTGATGCCGATAGCTGGCAACCCTTGGATGAAAATATTTATCCGATCGATCCGCTAAAATTTCGCGATCGCAAAGATTATCAGGCAAGATTACAAGATTATCAAGCAAAAACTGGCTTGAGTGATGCGGTAAAAACAGGAACGGGCTTGATTGATGGTTTGCCTGTCGCCCTGGGAGTGATGGATTTTCGCTTTATGGGTGGCAGCATGGGTTCTGTAGTTGGCGAAAAGCTCTGCCGTCTGATCGAACACGCCACTGAAAAACAGTTTGCGGTAGTTATTGTCTGTGCCTCTGGTGGTGCGAGAATGCAGGAAGGTATGTTTAGTCTGATGCAGATGGCAAAAATTTCAGGTGCTTTGCAGCGTCATCAGTTAGCGCAACTACTTTATATCCCTGTACTGGCTCATCCCACTATGGGGGGCGTTACTGCCAGCTTTGCCATGCTAGGAGATATTATCATAGCCGAACCCAAAGCTACCATTGGTTTTGCTGGAAGACGGGTAATTGAACAAACTTTAAGAGAAAAATTACCAGATGGATTTCAAACTTCGGAATATCTCTTAGAACATGGTTTTGTAGATATGATTGTGCCTCGCACTCAACTGAAAAAGACTTTGGCACAGCTCATTAGCCTGCACCAGCCGTTCCATTCTTTTAAATCTTCAGAGCAGAACAACCACCGCTATTCAGAAGTCAGTGAAATAGTTTAATTATCTATATTGGAGTAATGTCAATTTTAAACCAGCGGTTATTCAGTGTTTTCCTGTTATCTACGGCGATCGCTGTTAACTTCTCAATTCATCCCCTCATAGCTAGTACTATGCTTCTCAGCCAGAGCGAAATCGAGCAAAAACTTCAAACCATTCCCCAGTGGGAACAACAAGAGCAAACCATTACCCGCACCTTTGAGTTTAACGGTTTTGTCGAGGCGATCGATTTTGTCGATAAATTAGTAGAGCCAGCAGAACAAGCAGGACATCATCCAGATTTGGCTATTTCCTACAACAAAGTTACTGTTTCTTTAACGTCCCATGATGCAGGAGGATTGACCCAGAAAGATTTTGAAATGGCACAAACTATATCCAACCTCGCTCAATAGCCAGCCTAAGCTGGGCGGTGTTTTGTTCCTGGTTTAAATTATCGTTGTTTCAATAGGTCTGCTTTGATTTATGCAGCAGTTTTTTAATAGTCATAGATCCGTTTTTAGATTGAGTCAGAAGTTGATTGCCAGTATATTTATAGCTTGTTTGGCTTCTAACTCAGCCTCAGCTAGCACCGCGCTTA
The DNA here is from genome assembly GCA_015207195.1 of Pleurocapsales cyanobacterium LEGE 10410. Taxonomy (GTDB): domain Bacteria; phylum Cyanobacteriota; class Cyanobacteriia; order Cyanobacteriales; family Xenococcaceae; genus Waterburya. The sequence continues at coordinate 22,109 of JADEXJ010000020.1, read as the reverse complement.
AACAAGCCGAAATCTATAAAATACGTAATCGGGTAGATATAAACTATGGAGAACAGCCAGGTTGGGACAAGGCAGAGCTTGGTGATGTAATTGAACCCAGAGATTCTGTCCGTACTGGTGCTAATTCTCGGGCTGATATTTTGTTTGACGAAGGTACTTTAGTTAGAACTGGTGCAGGGACTACTTTCCGCTTTCCTCAAGGAAAACGCAGTTTTGAATTGACCAGCGGTGCAGCTTTAATTATTATTCGTCCCGAACAGGGGCAAAGCACGGTCAATACTCCTGAAGCGAAAATAGTTTCTCAAGGAACAGCCTTGTTTGTTCAACACGATCCTCAAAGCAGCTCCTCACTGATTGGTGTCCTGACCAATAGTCCTGCGGGTTTGGTTAAAGTATCCAGTGCTGATGGAGATGTAACTCTTCAGCTACAGGCTGGCGAATTTATTACGGTCGTTCGGGGAATTGTGGGTTTGGTGCAGCATTTTGTACTACCCATGTTTTATGAAACCGTAGAATTATCCGCAGGGTTGGGAAGCAAACCAGAAGACATCGAAGCCATAATTGCTCGTGAATCACCAGAAGTACAGGCTACCTTAAGAGCAGTACAGGCAGAAGCAATAGAACCATTGAAAAATCAAACAGCATGGCTTCAAGGTCTTTGCAAACTCAACGTGGGAACAGAAAATCTGTCTCCTTTGCTGCAACTTTTTGGAATTGGGATTTCTGATATTCGAGTTCGTTTTGAAATACCAGAAAATAATTTATCTATCGTTCCATTTCGTTCACTGAGCGGTATAGCTTGGTTGGGACAACATTGCCGAGAAGCTCAAAATCTTCCAGAATTAGAAAATTGATCGGAGAATTATTAAACTGTCAGCTTAACTTGAAACAAAATTTATCAAAGTAAGAGAAAGTGTAACAGGATTTACGTAAACGTTACAGATTATTACTTTGTTTTTAATAAAAGAGACTGGGGTAGGTCTAATCTTTTATCTTCAATATCGACGGGTACTACTTACGCACCCATCAAAATAATTAAAAACTAAATTTGTTGTCACAATTAAGGAGAGCTCAATGCTTGACGCTTTTTCCAGAGCTGTAGTAAACGCAGATAGTAAAACTGCTTGTATCGGTGGAGACGAGCTACAGTCTCTAAAAAACTTTATTTCCGAAGGAAACAAACGTTTAGACGCTGTTAACTCAATCGCTAGTAACTCTAGCTGTATCGTATCTGACGCTGTGGCTGGGATGATTTGCGAAAACCAAGGCTTGATTCAGGCTGGTGGTAACTGCTACCCTAACCGTCGCATGGCTGCTTGTTTGCGTGATGGTGAAATCATTCTTCGCTACATCACTTACGCTGTATTATCTGGTGATGCTTCTGTATTAGAAGATCGTTGCTTGAATGGCTTGAAAGAAACTTACACCGCTCTTGGTGTACCTCTTCAGTCTACTGGTCGTGCTGTTGGTATCATGAAAGCTTCTTCCTTGGCTCACATCAACAACACAAATAGCGAAGAATACGGTGGCAAAAGATTCCGCAAAATGGAAATGAAAGATGGAGATTGTTCTGCAATCACTTCTGAAGCTGCTAGCTACTTTGACCGAGTAATTTCTGCTCTTAGCTAGACATCTTTTGACCTAATCAATGCTTAATAGGCATTGAAAATATACCACAATTTCGATTACAAGCAATTCAGGAGATATTGAAAAAATGAAATCTGTTGTAACTACAGTTGTCACTTCTGCCGATGCAGCGGGACGCTATCCTAGTACCTCTGACCTAGAGTCAGTTCAAGGTAGTCTGCAACGCGCTGCTGCTCGTATGGAAGCTGCTGAAAAGCTAGCTAACAACATCGACCAAGTAGCTCAAGAAGCTTACGATGCTGCGATCAAGAAATATTCTTACCTAAACGAAGAAGGCGAAGCTAACTCCACTGACACCTTCAAAAGTAAGTGTCTTCGCGATATCAAGCACTATATGCGTCTGATTAACTACTGTCTAGTTGTTGGCGGTACTGGTCCATTGGATGAATGGGGTATTGCAGGACAACGTGAAGTATATCGTTCTTTAAACTTGCCTACTGCTCCTTACGTAGAAGCTTTGCTTTTTGCACGTACACGCGGTTGCGCTCCTCGCGATATGTCTTCTCAAGCTTTAAATGAATACAATCGTCTTCTAGACTACGTAATCAACTCTTTCTCCTAAGAGGCTGGTTAGCAGTTTAATTTTGGCTCGAATAGAGAGTAATTCTGTTTGAACGATTGGGGCTTTAGGTCTGTTGCCTTGACTTTAGTAGGTTTTGGTATCAGTCTTAAAGCTCTTGTTTGTTGAAGATTTTTAAAACAATGTAATCCTTGTCGCTCTCGACCAAACAAAAATTTGGTGATTAATATCTAAATTCGGGCGTTGCACAATTATAGTCATTTATAGTCATTTCGATTAATTTGCTCATATGTTGTTCCTGGAACTAGCAACGCCTAAATTCAAATAGCAGTTATAAAAATATGACCATCGACGCTTTATTTGAAAAACTCAAGCATCCCAATCCAAATTTACGTAGCAAGGCAATCTGGGAAATAGCTGAAGCTAAAGATGAAAACACTATTCCTCGTCTGATGAGTATTCTCAATCAAGAGGATGTAACCTATAGAAGAGCAGCGGTCAAAACCTTGGGGGCAATTGGCGCAGATGTCGTCCCTCCTGTAGTAGATTCCTTGCTCAATAGCGATAATCCTACGGTACGCTCTAGCTGTGCCAAAGTATTAGCTCAGATTGCGGTCAATTATCCAGATGTACCGATGCCTGAAGAGGGAATTCGAGGTTTGAAGCAGGCACTTGACGATCCTAATCCTGTGGTTAATATACCTGCGGTTATGACTTTAGGTGAAATTGGTTCTCCTGTATTCGATCTTTTGGTAGAAACTCTCCACACCACCGATAACTTGGCAGTACAGGTGGCAATTCTTAATGCTCTTGGTTCGATGGGCGATCGCCGTGCGGTAGAGGTGTTGACTAACCTCAGTAATGATAAATCTGCCGATCCCTATATTCAAGAATCAGCGACTAGTGCGCTGTCTCGCTTAGAGATGGTGATGAAGTATAACAATTAGCTAGTAACGCTTCGCTCTGATAGTAAATAACAACCAGGGAAAAAGGACTAACGATTAACGATTAACTCCGAACTAAAAATAATCAAACGGTTTTGGGCAAACTGAGGGTATGTTAAAGCAACTACTCTCAGTATTTTTAGAATCTCGTTGCCCGTGTTGTCAGCGCACCACCCCAACAACTGTTTGTAAATACTGTTTGAAAAAACTGTCCAGTCATCAATTGTCCCAAAGCGATCGCCTGAAGCTATACCGCGAGCTATCCGTGTTTGCCTGGGGTAAATATGATGGACAATTAAAAAGGGCGATCGCTACGATGAAGTATAATAACCAGCCAGAGTTAGGTACTCTGTTAGGAAAACTACTAGGTGAGGCTTGGGTAAATAGCGAGCAAATTAAATCCTTGCCAAAGATCACCGTTGTCCCCATTCCCTTGCATCGTCAAAAGCTTAAAGCTCGTGGTTTTAATCAGGCTGAAACAATCGCCAAAAGTTTTTGTCGGGTAACTGGATCTACTCTCCAGTCTCAAGCCTTGATTCGTATGAAACAGACTAAGGCAATGTTCGATTTAAAAGATTTGACACAAAGAGCTAAAAATATTCAAGGGGCATTTCGGATTGGTAATAAGCTACCCAAGCATCCAGTTTTGTTAATTGATGATATTTACACGACTGGCACTACGGTTCAAGAATCAGCTAGGGTATTGCAACAGGCAAAGATTAAGGTGGTTGGCGTTGCGGTGGTGGCGAAGGCAGGAAAATAAACAGGGAAATAAATAGAATTGACGCTACACATTAGTTGGTTGTTACTCCAAATCTGATTGACAGAGGTAGTATTCAATCAATTATCTACTAACGACTAATTAAAACCGAAAAATCATACTGTAATTCAAATGAAAACCGCTATAAACCATGAAAAAACCCGAATATCTTGTCGATCGCCAATGGTTGATGCAGCAATTAAACAATCCCCAAGTAGTTATAGTTGATTGTCGCTTTCAGTTGGCTAATCCAGATTGGGGAGAAGAGCAATATCGTGTAAGTCATATTCCAGGTGCATATTATCTTAATTTAGATCGAGATTTATCGAGTCAGGTACAGACTCATGGGGGAAGACACCCTTTGCCAGAGATCGAGGTACTGGCTCAAAAGTTTGCCCAGATGGGAATTATCAAAAATGAAACCCTGGTTGTTGCCTATGATGATGCTCGTTTTGCCTTTGCAGCGCGTTTATGGTGGCTGTTACGCTATTTAGGACATGATGCTGTAGTTTTGCTCGATGGAGGTTGGAATGACTGGATCGGGCATGATTACCCTGTAAGCAACGCTATACCAGAATATAAAACGGGAAATTTTTCACCTCAGCCAAATTCAGATTGGCTGGTTGACATTGATACAGTGAGATCTGCTTCTGATGATAGTTCGGTAGTTGTAATTGACTCCCGCGATCGCGATCGCTATCTTGGTGTAAGAGAACCAATAGATCCCGTGGCTGGAAGCATTCTGGGGGCAGCTAATTCTCCTTGGAAACAGGTGACAGATGAATCGGGATATCTTCAACCTTTAGCAACTCAGCAACAGTTATGGGACGATTATCGGCAGGCAGAAGAGATAATTGTTTATTGTGGTTCTGGGGTAACAGCCTGCGTCAACTTGTTTTCTCTTAGCATGGCAGGATTTGAGAATACTAAGCTGTATCCTGGTGGTTGGAGTGATTGGTGTTCTTATATGTAAGTAATATGTAGGTAATCTCTGACTACTGAAAAATTTATCACTACTTGCTGGCAGTAATAATTGTAACGGGATTGAGAGGGGTCATACGAGTTAAATTGCTTACTGGCACAGAACGAGAGATTTGTAGCTGCAACAAACTATATTTCCAGGAATTATGGCTCAACCAGTTAATTGCATCGTGTTGATGTTCGATAGTAGCAAATGCCATTACGATAATTCCGCTTTCGGTTAGTTTTTGTCTACAAACGTTTAAGATATCGATGATATTTCCTCCACTACCGCCAATAAATATACGATTAGGATTGGGTAGATCTAATAATACTTCTGGTGCTTTACCATTAATACTGCTGACGTTAGCTACTTGAAATCGATGACAGTTTTTGGTTATTAAACTTGAACCCATAGCAGTCTTTTCAATTGCCCATACCCGCGCAGTAGGACACAAGCGAGCTATTTCAATTGATACCGAACCCGTTCCCGCGCCAATATCCCACACTGTTTGCTGAGGCTGTAGTGATAGTTCTCCTAAAATAGCTAAACGCACTTCTTTTTTAGTAATTAAACTGGGGCGATCGCTAAAGCTTAAAAAATTACTCTCACTCAAACCAATTAGGGGTAAACTGTTTAGATCTAAATCGTCTTGTTGTTTTTGGCGCAATAAAATCAAGACGTTTAAAGGTGCAAAATCACTATCTAAATTGCTTAATTGAGTTACCCGATCTGGAGCAAAATGAGTAACTTTTTCGTTGGTGTTCCCTAAATTTTCGCAGATATAAAAACTATAGTTAACGGGTAATGCTAACGCTAAATAAAGCCGAGCGATCGCAGCAGGATTGTTATTACTGTCTGTTAATACCGCAATCTTGTCTTTTCCTTGTTTTAACGGCTTGATTAGTTCCTCTGTATCGCGTCCATGAACGCTAATCAAACGTGCATCTTGCCAAGGAACTTTAATCCTACTAAAGGCTAATTGAACTGAACTAAGATAAGGATAAAATTGAATTTGTTCTGGGGAAAATTTTTCGAGTAACAATCTACCCAAACCAAAAAAAAGCGGATCGCCACTGGCTAAAACAACCACAGATTCAGTAGTAGCTAGCTGTGCGATCTGCTCTATACCAGTCTTAAGAGCGGTTAGAAATATTTTTTTCGCAGGATGATCGAGAAAATAGCTTAAATGACGTTTATTCCCCGCCAAAACCGTAGCCTGCTGCACTATTTCCTGGACAATTGGAGTTAGTCCCTGCTCTCCATCCAAACCAATACCAACTACAGCGATCGCCAAAATTGAAAATCAAGATGAGAAAAAGAAGTGAGCAAGATTTTTTAACCCCTACGTTCTTCTGCCTCCTGCCTCCTGCCTTAATCTAAAGATGAGTCTTAATAAATACTGTCTAAATATTTAGTTAGCTTCAGTATTGTTAAAAAAGCGATAGCCAAGGTACAAAACAAAGCCAATAGTCGCGATGGTAAAGATACTGCTGACAACTTGCAGCAACGCACCTGCGATCGAAACACCCAACCAAACTCCAGCAATAGCTACCGCAGCCTTGCCAAATTTGGGTAAAGTATCAAATTTCTCTCGGCTGAAATCAATCCAGCTTTTTAGTTGGGGAGAAGGATTTATCTCCACCTCAGGAAAAACTGACTTATTATTGTTTTGGGAATCATGGGAATCAGAAGTATTTTGTTTGATTTCCGCTTCCATTTCATTTAGCCTGCTTTGTAAATCGTGTTCTGAAGAATTCATGGCTATCTACACTCTTGCATAAGTAAATACTCTTACTTTTTAGAGTAGCAAACAAAACGTAGTTGTAGATTATCGGAATTTCTCTACTCATACTACCGATATATAGCTACTCAAGATATAGAAAGATCACATATTAAATGTTAAGACTAATTACGGACAAAATGATGATGGTATTAGATCAATGTTGCAAGGGATATTGTTTGATTTAGATGGTACGCTGGCTGATACAGACTCAATTCACTTTGCTGTTTGGCAAGACATATTAATCAGATTCGAGCTGGATATCGATCGCGCTTTTTATCGACAACGAATATCTGGTAGAACCAACTCAAAAATTATCAAAGACATTATTCCCCAACTATCCCTAGAAGACGCTTGGAAACTAGCAACAGAAAAAGAAGAAACTTATCGACGGATCGCTAAATCTTTGTTGCCTACTTCTGGCTTAGATAAGTTGATTAGGTTGACAGATGAAGCATCGATCAAACGTGCCGTAGTTACTAATGCCCCTGAAGAAAACGCGGTTTATATGCTGAAAATATTGCGTTTAACAGATACATTTCCCACCGTTATCATGGCTAAAGACGCACCCCCAGGAAAACCCGATCCTGCACCCTATAAATTGGCTTTGAGCCGTTTGGAGATCGAGAGTCATCAGGCGATCGCTATTGAAGATTCTGCTGCGGGTATTCGTTCGGCTATTGGCGCAGGAGTCTACACTATTGGTATTACTTCCAGTCATCCTTCAGAGGATTTGCTTGATGCAGGTGCGAGTCTGACGATCCAAGATTTTAATGATGAGAAGCTATGGACATTACTCAATAGCAAAACTAAGGCTTTAGGATAGTGGATGTTAATAGTTGGTTGCTAATATTCTGGAGCAATATAGCAATCCTATTCGAGTTGTGCAAATTATTAGTCTTGAATGTCATTCGTCATTCGTCCTTTGTCCCTTGTCATTAGATGTTTTCATAAACGAGATATCGAGCGATCGTCTTGAGTTCAATCGAGAAAGCCCTTAATACAGCCAGATTTTTCTAACAAAAGTATTGGTCTTGATTTGTATAGGTATTATGGCTTAGGCAGCTAAGCATTTTCTGGCAATTGTCGAAGGCAAACATTTTTACGGTGAATGTTAATGGTTAAATATTAAATAAGAGTAAATTAAACCTTTTAATTGATTTATGGGAAGACTGCCAACTCACATTTTTGTAAATATCTTTTGATGAATCTCGATAGCTTAAAATTTTATTCCTTAGTTTCTCGCTGGACATTTCCCAAAACCTATCCAGGGAAAATTATGCTAGTAGCTTTTATTGGTACTCACATACCTTTGATCGTGCTAATAATTGATGCAGCTTTTTCTTCGGCAACTACTCCCAGAGCGATCGTCTCCACCCTAATAATTACCCTGATAGCTACCTTGGTTGGTACAGCAGCAACCCTATATGCTATCCATCATCTGCTCTCACCTGTAGTATTGACCTCTAAAGTATTACGTAAATACCTCAAGCAAAGACAGCGAACCAATTTACCCAATAATTTCCAGGATGAAGTCGGTACATTAATGGCAGATACCAACCGAACTTTGGGAAAACTAGACGAAATAATCGAACATTTAACCGACTACGATAGTTTAACAGGACTACCCAATCGCGAGCTATTTCAAACTCATCTTCAGCAAGCCATACAAACAACGGCAGAAGATCAACAGTTTGCTTTGATAGTCTTGGATATTGATAGTCTCAAAGAGATTAACAGTACGTTGGGGCGCATCGTTGGAGATCTGTTGCTCAGAAAAGTTGCTCAAAGAATAATTAGCTATATAGAACCAGGGGATGTAGTAGCGCGCTTTGGTGGTGACGAATTTGCTATTTTACGTACCAACATTATTAATTCTGATAGTGCAATTATTCTATCGAACAGACTACTAGAAAGTTTATCAGAACCATTTTCTTTATATGGCAAGGAAATTCATTGTGCTGCCAAGATTGGTATTACGATTTATCCCTTTGATGGTACGAGTATTGAACAACTGCTGCAAAACGCGGATACAGCAATTCATCAGGCAAAACAGGAAAGCCTCAATACATATCAATTCTATTCTCCAGCAATCAATGCTCAACTCAAGCGCATTTTAGCAATTAAAGAAAATCTGCGTCATGCTCTCAAACGCCAAGAATTATCAATCTATTATCAACCCCGCATTGAGATTGCCACAAGTCGTTTGGTAGCAGTAGAAGCTTTGTTACGCTGGCAAAATCCCGAACTGGGTTTTGTTTCTCCTGCCGAATTTATTCCGATTGCTGAGGAAACTAACTTGATCATGCCGATTGGAGAATGGGTACTCTACAATGCCTGTTTACAAAACAAACGATGGCAACAAGAAGGAATAGCACCTTTACGAATGTCGGTAAATCTTTCTATTGGTCAATTCAAACAAACGACACTAATTGAAACCATCGATCGCATTTTGCGAGATACGAATTTAGATGTTGCCTATCTGGAATTGGAGATTACCGAAAGCCTTTTGGTCAAAAACGTAGAACAGGCGATCGCCATCTTGAGAGAACTAAAAAAACGAGGTATTTCGATCGCTTTAGATGATTTTGGGACGGGTTATTCTTCTTTGAGTTATCTACAAAAATTACCGATAGATACCCTCAAAATAGACCGTTCGTTTGTGACTAACATTGCTTCTAATCCCGATGATGCTGCGATCTCCAAAGCGATCGTCGCCTTGGCTCAAAGTTTGGAATTAAATATTACCGCCGAAGGAGTAGAAACCAAAGCTCAATATCACTATTTACAAAATCAAGGCTGTCATGAAGTGCAAGGCTACTATTTTAGCAAACCCCTACCGAGCGAACAGCTCAAAAAATTTGTTCTCAGCTATTGTGGTTCTCGCTAAACCTCAGAGTACTAAAGCAGTCTGAATTTATGCTCCTGGTGGGAAGGTGATTAAAACCACTCACCGAAGCAGACCGCCACGCCAAAAAGGAACTCAAGAAGTTAGTACGTGGAGTAAGACCAATTGAAAGAAGTGTCGCCGACCAACAAGACCCGATTAGTGAAGTGGTAAATGGATATTGTCTGGCGGTTCGTAGTGCTTTGACCGATGATGGTCATCCCCCCTTGGATGCTCCAGGAGTAAGACTCCATGAACGTTTAACTCAGATACATTCCAGCCTAGAAGGGGTGGAAAAAGGGGGCAATTGCCATCTCCATTAGTAAAATTGAAGGCTATTTTAGCCAATGGTCTTAACCATAATATGGCACATTGGTCGGAGTTAACCCTGGCGATGAAGTGGATTCGCCAAACCGTAACCCTGCTTGATAATGAAGAACAACTGCCACGACTATTTGTCCAACAGCGTTTCGGAGCTTGGATGATTTTTATGTCCGACCATAAAGAACAACTTGGTTCTCTAGCTGATTCTATTCCTCACTTGCTTAAAATCACCCGTAGTTATTGGTCTGGCTTATTTCATTGTTATCAAGTCGAGAATTTACCCAAAACTAATAATGATTTGGAACAAGTTTTTGGTTCTTTTCGCCATCATCAAAGACGCACAACTGGTCGCAAGAAAGCGACTGCCTCAATCTTAATTCGTGGTTCTTCTCGCTTGATTGCAGCAGTAGTTACTCGTCTCAAAACTTTCACCGCCAGAGATTTAGCGACGGTAGACTTGCTTGCTTGGCGACAGCAACGTTCACACTTGGAATCACTTCGACAGACACGTCTTCAACAACGTCGTTTTCGCCGTGACCCTGACAATTATTTACTGGAACTGGAAACTAAACTAATCCAGTCTATTTTGCTACTCTAGTTTTTTTTAAGGGTGATGGTACTCGGAATATTTTGTTTTTCCATATTGCAAGTATAACATTTTATTTAAAAACTTGCTTGCAATAATATTTTATGGTACTGAAAAATACAAATGAACACTTTAATCACTTCATGATTTCAGGGGAATAAAGCCTCAAATCATTTTAATATTCTTTTGAGCTTTAGCATATTTACACCACTCAAATTCTAAATCATTAGAAATCTCCAGAGGCATAAATCCCACTTCAGCTATTGCTTTCGCTGTAATTAATCTATTGGTTGTAATTAATTCCAATAAAGAATAATAAAGGTGATATCGTTTATCCTTTCTCAATAGAGATCTCAATTCTATTAATAAATCTTCTTTTGACAATGTTTTTTTGGCAATCATATCATATATATCCAAATAGTTAAAATTAAAAGTATTTCTATTTCTTGCTCATAAGCAACGAATATCTTTTAATTGTCAATTAACTATAACAAATCTAGATCGTGAAAGAATAATAAGTCTATTTTCTAATGGTAAATGCTGAAAATGAGAAGCAAGTGTCAGTAAAAAATATTTTTAGATACGCTGAAGGTTTAAAGAGTAAGGCGATCGCTTCTAATCATAAAATGATGCGTCTATTCTACAGAAAAGTGTTATGATTAAGACTGAGAATCAACAGATTAACGATTAAGTTTATATCCAGTATCTACAGGTCTTTTCCGTAAAGTATTGAGCTATTTCTTTCCCAATAATCCTGTCTCTCCAAACACAACACTCCGAAGAGAGAACAACTGAAATATGTCAATTTATGTAGGAAATTTGTCTTACGAAGTCAATCAAGAAGACTTAAACGAAGTCTTTGGCGAATATGGAACTATTAAAAGGGTTCATGTTCCTACCGATCGCGAAACAGGTCGTGCTAGAGGATTTGCTTTTGTAGAAATGGAATCGGAGGCTAACGAAGATAAAGCTATTGAAGCTTTAGACGGAGCTGAATGGATGGATCGCCAACTAAAAGTCAACAAAGCTAAACCTCGTGAAGATAATAGAAATGGTGGTGGTTCTCGAAACCAACGCTTCTAAGCTTCTTTTACTAAATTCAAAAATTAACGCTTCTAGGAATTGAGTAAGTTATTTCTACATTACTTTCCTGGGGGCGTTTTACTTATTAATTTAATTGGTAGTCTAGAACTTTGATTGTCTAATCGAACAAACCTTCTACATTTTGTCGGAAGGCAATTAAGGCATAAGTTTCGGGAAACTGTTTTAGTTCTTCCAGCAGTTGGTCAGACACTTCTGGTGGAACAATAGTTTTTACTTCAATATTAGTGTTGTAGCCAGCCATATCTCCCGTGCGTTTACCGTGACTACCTGCGCCTTGTACTGGAACAATTGTATAGCCAGAAACACCTACTGTTATTAATAGTTTGATTAGACGATCCTGTAATACGGATTCGCATACAATTGTGACAAGAACTCCCTGGTTAAAAGAAGACATAACAACTCCTCGAATGTTTGTATTAGGGTACTTCTAAACGAGTAGCCCTTGACTATAAAGTTAGACCAAAAATTTGAGAAATCTGTGAGGGAATTGGACACATTAAGTATAGATTGATAGCACTGGTTATAAATAGGCGGAAAACTAAGTTATCTTAGCTTTCTCCTTAAAATATTCAAAAGCTAAAGAGCGATTTCCCGCCTAATTGCACTACGAGTTCACTACCTAAGCAGCGATCTCTCCAATTCTTTTATTTCGGAAACAGATGTCGCCTTTGTCCAATACCTGGATTAAAAATGCCTGCTATATCCTCATCAGACAATTGACTGAGTTGAGTTTCTAAATCTTTGACTGTAAAGGCATAGCCTCTGGCTTTAGCTAGAAGAATGAAAGCTTCTGGATCTTTCTTGGCTTTCTGTCTTTCTTGTTGAGCGTGGGCTTGCTCTACCTTTTTATAGATTCGAGCAGCATTTTGCGCAGTCATAATTGTGCCTCCTTTTGCAAGGATGAATTTTATTTCGATGTTCTTCTAACTTTTTATACTTTTAGTTTTATAAGCATAAATTATTTAAACATATCTAATTATAACTCATAATTATCTTCAAGAAGGCACCATCTCAAAGTTACTTGCCCCGTTTCACGATTGTAAACATGAGTTGGCAGACTAGAATCGAATAATTCCATTCCTACTTTTTCTAGCTCTAGATCGATAATATTCTGAGCTTTGGCGATCGCTTTAGCTTCCGTCACTTCAAAACGATCGGTAGGGTAAAAAATGCCACAGTCTTCGCCAAATTTATGATTGTAACTGTTGCCATCAGGTAAAGAACAGTCCCATAAATACAAATACTTAAACTTTTTGTGAATTTCTTTCCCGCGATCGCTGAGAAATTTGAGATCGCCAAAGTAAATAGCAGCCCACGAACGACGAATAAATTTTCTGTCTGCTGTTTTCCAAATACCGATTTTCAAACCTTTATATTTATAGGTTTGATGTTTGTTTATCTCTATTTCGTTCATCAGCCAGAAAACTCCCAAATTTGTTAGATATTCTGATACCAACATTTAGTAATTAATGGCAACGTAGGCAAACAAGTAAACTCTATGAATTTTCTAGGACTTTAACTAGCTCAAAAAATTAATTGTTACTCATATTTTTAGCCTGTTAGAAGTAAAAATTTTAGTCAACTAAATCCACTAAAGCTTCTGGCTTAAACTGAATAGTGCCTGAGCTTGAATAGCGATAATGTTCGCCAGGAAATACTAGTAGTGTTATGTTGGTTCGATCGCTATTAGAGATTGATTTTACCGTGCAGATCTGCATTTTGTTTCTAAAATAGGCAATAATGCGATCGCTAGTCTGAACATTCGACGCTTTAGTTTTCATACATATTATGTTAACTAAAATCTCATGACAAATAATAATTTATGTTTTCAACCTAATCAAACAAACCTTCCACACTTTGTCTAAAGGCGATCAGAGCATAATTTGGGGGAAAGTGCTTTAAATCTTCTAGCAATCGATCGGATATTTCGGGGAAACAATTGTTTTGACTTAAATATTGGTGTTATATCCTGCCATATCTCCCATCCGTTTACCATGACTACCTGCGCCTTGTGCGGGAATAATTGTATATCCAGAGACATTTAATGTTTGAAGTAACTTAATTAAGCGGTCTTGTAAAACTGCTTCACAGATCGCCGTAACGAGAATCCCCTGGTTAAAAGAATCAGACATAAAAACTCCTATATATAGCTGTATCCACCATTAATCTGGACTTAGATTAATGGTGCAACTGTTAGTTAGTAGCTAGAGAAATAATTGTTCGACTCTAGAATATCGTTGTATATTCTTCCATTGGGCATTTTTACCCCTTTCAAATACGAGCGTGGTTGTGTAATTCTCCACGAGAATAAATTTAATGTTTTAAACTTTCAATAACATCAATCCTTTTTTTTTCAAGGAAAGATAATTATTTGCTGTCAATTGTCTATTCCAGGGCAGCAATTACATAATCAAAGTAATAACTAACTTCCAATGCCTCTTCTGCCGACAAAAGAGCGATCGCAATTCCCTTCATCTTACGGACGCTTTCGGCAACGGACTCAACGGGAGTACCCAGGGATTTATACATTTGGCGAACCCCGACAATGCCGATTTCTTTTATAGGTGCGTTGCTTCCAACGATAATGCTATAGGAAATCAACCTTAAGTAATAATCCATATCCCGTAAACAGGTAGCAGTCATTTCTTTGCCGTGGGCGTTACCACCTACCGCCACTAGGCGCGGACGATTTTTGAAAAGTTCTTGTGCTGCTTGTTTGACAATACGTTCGTGACTTTGGGTTAAAGCTTGGGCAAGCTGGATACGGCGATCGCTACTTTTAATAAATATCTCAATCTGTTCTAGTTCTCCTGGAGTAAGATAACGAACCTCATCATCTGCCTTGAGAATCATCTTAGTAATAATACTCATTAATCTATTCCTGAAATGTTTAAATTGAGTTTATGCTTGGTAAATTTTGTAGCAACTTTATTTTGATTTGAACTTATCAATTATGACAGTTAAGATTTTGACGATCTCTATGATTTCTTGACTGCCAAATAAAATTCAATAGTATAAAAAAAATTGATGCTTTCAAGTTGATACTAACAGTTTTCTCTGTATTCCAATCGTAAAAATACAACTCTTAATTAATATTTTAATCGATCGTTGCTATATGCCTTTCAGCGAACAGACACGTATTTAAGACAATGACAAAATAAGGTTAGGGAATAGGGAATAGGGAATAGGGATTTCAAAGTCTTTAACTCACTTTGGATTTGTACCTCATGTGTCCGAAAACCGCTATAGCTAAAAATACTGGCGTTAGTGAAGGCATCTTTAAACATATTTACCGCATCAAATTTAGCGATCGAGAGATTTGCAACTATTAAAGAGCGAGTCACTACTTAGTAATATCGTTTGGAAAAAAGCGCTCGCCTGTTCTTTGACGCATCAGAATAAATAAAAGTGCTTTTATGCCTTCTATTTCTGAAGCTTATTTAGCTGTTTCCCCAAGACAACCAAAAAACACTCCATAGCCTGGAATTTCTACTGTGCTGTCGTATTGGCGATTTTG
This sequence comes from Pleurocapsales cyanobacterium LEGE 10410, assembly GCA_015207195.1. GTDB lineage: Bacteria > Cyanobacteriota > Cyanobacteriia > Cyanobacteriales > Xenococcaceae > Waterburya. The sequence continues at coordinate 7,076 of JADEXJ010000020.1, read as the reverse complement.
AAAATCTACCTCGTCGGCTGCGACGCATTGCGGATAGCTGGATAGATCGTAGCGCAGAGGAACGGGACTGAGATTAAATAAACAAAGTAATTTTTGTTCTTCAGATTTGCGAATAAATCCCAGTAAAGGTTCGGAGGTATCGAGTAAAGTTAAGTCTCCCCAGAGTAAAGCAGGTTGCTGCTTGCGCCATTTAATTAGACGACGATATTTGTTTAGTAGAGAATTGGAGTAGGTTTCTTGAACGTCTACAGCATCATGGAGATGTTCTTCAGCAATTGGCAACCAGGGTTCTTTAGTTTTGGTAAAACCTGCGTTTGGTGATTCCTTTTGCCAGGGCATAGGGGTACGAGAACCATCTCTGCCCAAAATTGTAGGATATCCAGCTAAGCCAAAGGGGTCTTGCATTTTTTCATAAGGAACTTCGGCTTGAGTTAGCCCCAGTTCGTCTCCTTGATAGATACAACAACTGCCTTTTAAAGAAATCAGCATTGCAACAAACATACGATCGAAAGCTTCATGGCTAAACTCGTCATCAATTTGAAACTTACGCCAGCGAGATTTAAGACGGGGAAAATCATGAGTACCACCAGTCCAGCAAATTACGCCATCGGCAAATAAGGATTCTACCCGTGCGACTAACTGGTACAACTTTTCATAGGTCAATGGTTCGTCGCTCATTAGGGAAGAGTTATAAGCCATATGTAATCTGTTGTTACCCCGCACGTATTCGCTAGCAGTTAAAATTCCATCTTCAGCCGAGCTAATTTCGGCTAAGGTAGTAGTTTCGGGGTAACTATCCATCAACTGGCGAATGTCTTCTAGTAGGGGAAAAATTTCGGGTTGGCAAAAATTGTAGAGATTTAGTTGGGAGAAAAAAGGATCGTTGGCTCCCGCACCGTCGGGGAGAGGGCTATCTTTAGGACGAGGAGGATTGTCTTTAAAAGTGCGATCGTGTAAGAAGAAATTGACTACATCGAGGCGAAAGCCATCAACTCCTAAATCCAACCAAAATTTGGCTACTTCTAAAATTGCCTCTTTGACTTCTGGGTTATACCAGTTGAGGTCTGGTTGTTCGGCAAGAAAGTTATGCAAATAATATTGCTGACGCTGTTCGTCCCATGTCCAGGCACTACCACCAAAAGTAGCTAACCAGTTGCTAGGAGGCGTACCGTCTGGTTTGGGATCTACCCAAACATACCAGTCGGCTTTAGCATTATCTCGACTTTGGCGACTTTCGATAAACCAGGGGTGTAAATTTGAGGTGTGATTCCAAACTTGATCGATTAGAACTTTAAGTCCGCGCTGCTTTGCTCCTTTGGTTAATAATTTAAAGTCTTCAATAGTGCCAAAAATCGGATCGACGGCGCAGTAATCTTCAATATCGTAGCCAAAGTCTTTCATTGGCGACTTGTAAAAAGGAGAAATCCAGACTGCATCTACGTTTAAAGCCGCAATGTAATCTAGTTTGTGGATGATTCCCTGAAGATCGCCAATACCATCCCCATTGCTATCGAAAAAACTGCGGGGATAAACTTGGTAAATTACGGCACTACGCCACCAGTCGCGAGTTTGAGTTCGATCTAAAGCTGAATTCATATTTCGTTATAACTCCAAGTTGGCAAAAAAGACTCCATATTCAGGAAGCTCTAAAACATTTTGCCGTAATTTACTGTCAAATCCCAAGCTAGTTTCTGGTGTATATTTGCTATGAACTGATAAATCGTACTTTACTGGCTCGTCACTGAGATTGAATAGGCATAATAGACGTTGATCGGCATATTCTCGGATAAATCCCAGTACTGGTTCTGGAGTATCGATTAGTCTAAAGTTACCAGCAATGAGAGCGGGTTGTTGTTTGCGCCAGTGGAGTAATTTGCGCCAGGTATTAAGTAAAGAATCGGGATCGGCGTTTTGACGATCTACCGCTTGCGATAAATGTTTTTGCGGAATGGGTAACCAAGGCTCTTTACTATCGGTAAAGCCAGCATTGGATAGATCGCCTGACCAAGGCATAGGAGTACGCGAGCCGTCACGTCCTGATACAATTGGATATAGTGCTTGACCGAAAGGATCTTGAATTTTATCTTCAGGGATGTCTTCGGGAATTTTTCCCTCACTCAAACCCAGTTCATCTCCTTGATAGAGACATAAAGCACCTGGTAAAGACAACAGCAAAGCAGCGATTGCACAATAAAATTTGTCGGGATAGGGTTGTCCGTTGGCATCTACTCCCGTCCAGCGCGATCGCAAGCGACCGTAATCGTGGTTGCCGACCATCCAGCACTGCCCGCCCTCAGAAAAATGTTGCTGCACCCGTTTTAGGGTTTCCCGCATCAGGTTCGCACTCATCGGTTTTTCTGCCATTAAAGCACTGTTATAAACTAGATGTAGGCGGTCTTTTCCCTTGATATATTCACCCGATAGATAAATAGAATCTTCACAGAGAGTTACTTCTCCTAAAGTAACGGCATCTCCATAGCGATCGCATAACTCCCGAATTGGCTTGAGTAATTCGAGATTTTCGGGACGGCAGAAGTTGAACTGAAACATATGTTCGACCATCGGATTATCGCGATTGACCCCATCAGGGAAGATACCGTTTTTGAGGCGAATGGGATTATCACGCAAGTGTTTATCGTGAATGTAAAAATTAACTGCGTCGAGGCGAAAACCATCGATACCGCGATCGAGCCAAAACTCGGCACATTCAAGAATAGCAGCGACTACTTCGGGATTATGCCAGTTGAGTTCTGGTTGACTGGCGAGAAAGTTATAAAAATAGTGTTGCTGACGCTGTTCGTCCCACTCCCAAGCACTTTTACCCATAAATGCCGAGAGCCAGTTATTAGGTGGCGAACCGTCTGGTTTGGCATCCGCCCAAACATACCAGTCGGCTTTCGGATTATCGCTGTTTTTACGGCTTTCGACAAACCAAGGATGCTGGTCGGAAGTATGATTCCAGACTCCATCGAGCAGAACTTTGATGCCAAAATTGTGGGCAATTTTTAGGAGGCGATCGAAATCTTTGATATTTCCAAATAAAGGATCGATTACGCGCATATTGGTAATGTCATAGCCCATATCTTTCATAGGCGATTCAAAGATCGGACAAAGCCAAATGGCATCTATTCCCAACGAAGCAATATAGTCCATCCTAGCAATGATGCCGTCGAGGTCGCCGATGCCATTACCAGTAGTATCTTGAAAACTTCTAGGATAGATCTGATAGATTACTGCGTGTTGCCACCAATGACCGTTGTGCTGCTGATTATTAGCGTCTTCCCACCTCCAAGATCGACGATTGATTGCGGCATTTTTCCACCATTTAACGTTAGGTTTCATTTGTGTTTACTATTGTTTAATCAAAACAATCGAAAATGATAGAAAATTAAATTAGCCTTGTTGACTTAATTTATATTAATAATTAATTTCATAATATCAATTATTTTGGCAAACGTGGCGGATTTTTACTGTCTTCCTTTAGTTATAGTAACTATTATTCTTCATCTTTTTCTGTACTTTCGCTTAAAAAAGCATCCAGTTCATCCGTCCCTTTATCATTATTAAAACAATTTGACTGGCTAGGCATAAATCGACCAGTACTCTTAATCCATCTAAAAAGAGATTCATTTTCTCTAGGGGCAATAATCGATGCTGGTTCGCCTATCGGTTCTTGTTGAAGTGCAGGATTGATGTATTTTTTAGTCATTTTTATTGTTGTTTCAAGTTTCAGTTGACAAATTGCTTTTTGATAAAAGGTGAAGTCATGGCAGACAAAAGACTGCCATAATCTAGATTGAAATTTACTCCCACTCCCACTTTGAGATCGGACTTTTGGCTGTCGAGAACTAGATGATCGCTACTTGACCCTAATATTTCGAGATCTCGATCTGGACTTAAACCAGAGATTAGAGTGTCCTGTTTTCCCAAAGCAATAATTGCTCTTTGGTGCATACCGCGATCTTGGAATACGGGGATATTGCCAAAAGCATCTCGTCCAATTTCTCCAAAAGGTAGAGAAGGCTTTACTTTCGATTCAATTACCTCAGCAATTAATTTAAAGGCATTAGTGTGTAATTTCGGAATGACTTGGCGGTTGACAGTTCCACAACCTAGAAGAATTGATTCTCCGATCCGCAGGTTATTAATTCGTCCAACCTGCTTAGTAGATTTATACCATTCGTAGTTAGCCGAGTTGCCCCCAGAAGTTATAGATAAGTTCAGGTCGAATTTCTGTTCTATGGCATCAGTTAATGCTGACAGTTGCTGCATTTTTTGGCGATCGGGCTTGATGCCTCCATAACAAGCCAAATTACAGCCGAGTCCGATAATTTTGAGATGAGGTAAGCAAAGAACTTGTTTAACGAACAGGAAAAGATCGTGAGGAAGTATTCCCTCTCGCAAGTCGCCCATTTCCACCATCAAAATTATTTGATGGATTTTGTTTTGCAAAGAGGCATAATAGTTAAGCTTTTCCAGGGTATCGATTTCTGTATTGAGACTAATATCTACATTTTCAACAATTGATTCTGCTTGACTTGAGGCTGTGCGGAGTAAGACAAACTGGGCGGATACTCTGGAATTTTTCATCCTTTGAATGTTTTCTAAACGAGAGTCGGCAATAAACTTGACCCCGCCTCGAATCATGGCTTCGGCAATTAAAGGCTCTCCCAATACTGCCTTAGATACTCCCATCAAGGAAATACCCTGTTTTCTATAAAGCTCGCATAAGATCCGAGCATTATGCTGTATTTTGGATAAGTTAATTTCGATTCTGGGCATAAACCCTAGCATATTTTGGTGGCAACCTTTAGCGTTCACCCCGTTGTTAATAAAGGATGTATTTGAGAATTTGCTTTGTATCGTCGGTTGAGAGTGGGAAAAAGATTACCCAAGGCACGCGTCAGTTTGGAACAACCATAGGTTAAGACATCTGTAGTTGGCAACAAAAGACGGTCTTCATAGCCTTTGATAGTCTTCTGAATTTCTGTCTCGGTCATATTCTCATGGCTTAGAGCGATCGCAATTACCTGAGATTGAGAAATTGCTTTAATCAGCCGAATTTCACTCACAATACTGGGCATTGGCAAAAGGGGAAAATCGCAACGGAATTTCCTGCTAGGAGCATGTTGTAAAATGACTCCATCGGGCATACATCCTTTAAGAATACCCACCGAACTCATAAAAGCAGGATGGGAGACGGCACTTTGCCCTTCGACCAAAATAATATCGGGATTCTCTTGTTCAAAGGCTCGAACAACGGCATTTTCTATTCCGCCAATCACAAATTGAGATACTAGAGCATCGATGGATACGCCATATCTTGCTCCTTGCATGATTGCTGTTTGACCTGTGGCAACCAACACCGATTTAATTCCCAAATTGTTCAAGGCTTTATTTAGTTCCACTGCGGTAGTCATTTTTCCGCAGGCGCAATCAGTACCCAAAATGGCAATTACAGGAACAGTCACTTTCGCAATTTGACCAGTAAAAACATGGAGGTCTTTTAATTGGGGAGGTTTTCTAATATCTCGAATTTTAATCCCCCAGTTCGTAGCCATCTCGACAAATTCAGGATCTTCAGAAAAGAACTGATGAAGACCATTAATGATATCCATGCCTTTGCTCATGGCTTCCAAGATTAAGGATCTTTCTGCAATGGATAATGTCGCGTCTAAGGGTGCTTTGCCATAGATGTAGCAATGAGGAATGTCTGATAAGTTATCTAATGCTGATTGTAAATTAGCAAAGACGGGAATATGTTTTTTCTTATTATCTAATTCTTCTCCTGCATCTTTGCCCGCTAAGGAACTATCGATTATGCCTACAATGTTATAAGTTTCTGAGTGTCGAACTAAGCCTGCTGCGGTTTTGCCGTCCATTAAACCAAATTGATTTTCACAATAGACTAAAGCTGTTTTTTTGGCGATCGACATTAAGGTTATTTTTCCCGATTAATTGTAAAATTTTGATGAGGCAAAGTCGCCCCATGTTGATAAATCACAGAGATTTATTGGCTTCTACTACTTGAAGTTCTGACTCATCTAGATAAGCTCCTTTTAAATTAGCTCCCTCTAATTTAGTCATTTTTAAGTTAACTCCTGTTAAATCTGCTCCTCGTAGGTCAGCTCCTTGCAAATTAGTATTCCGTAAGTTTGCCCCCCGTAAGTCTGCTCCACCTAAATTAGCCCCTCGTAAATCTGCTCCTCTCAAATCTGCTTCTCTCAAATCTGCTCCACTTAGGTCAGAGTCAATCATTTCTGCATCAATTAGGCACGCTTGAACCATTTCTGTATCTGCCAGATTTGATTCATTTAACCTAGCTTGACTCAGATGTGCTTTAGTTAAGTTCGTTCCTCTTAGGTTCGATCCAATCAGGTGCGCTCCAGTTAAGTGTGCGCCGATTAGATTGGCATTTGTCAGACATACTTGAATTAGACTTACCCGACTAAAATCTCGCTGTCCTGCTGCGTAACGCTCTAAAATTTCTTGAGCATTCATATTTTTGTCTCCTAAATATATACTTGACAAGTAAGTTAAGCTTGCTCAAAGCAACCGTCACAGAAGTTTTCGGCGGAACTCTGATTAATTGTCTAGAAAGCTGGCATTTCTTGGTAACAGTGGCTGCAACGCTCTTTTAATACCTCCCAAACGTAGATGACGAAGTAATATATATGAACAGCAAGGACAAGTATGATGTCTACTTATCATGAATAACTTACTGTAACTGTCGTCTATCTTGGGTTGAGCTAGCCGTTGAGAAGAGCTATTTGATAAAACCTGCATTTTTAAACCTGAAGTTTGTTAATAACCGACTCAGATTTTGGAGGTAGAGCAAAACTGTAGTTGATTCCACAATTCTTGTTGACCTTGAAGGCTCAGAATTTCTGAATTTTTCACTCCTAAAGCCTTAAGGCATTTAATTATGTCTTTTTTAGTCAGCGATTGTAACAGCAATTCTCAAGCTACAAAACCAGGGTAAGCGCAAGAAAATTTAGGCATCAGATGAGTTAGAGTGTAAGGGAATTGAAGCGTTAAGAACTTTCAGCAAATACCTTACATCCATGCTGGCTCGC
>JADEXJ010000186.1 GCA_015207195.1 Pleurocapsales cyanobacterium LEGE 10410 | reverse complement strand
TAGCGGAACTGTCCTCTTCTGCCTGTAACCAGGATAAGAAAACATCTAAAGCAACCTGATTGAGATAGCTCTGCCAACGGCTACCAGAGTTAGCTGCGTTCTGGCTTTGCTTCCAAGCTCGCTCGCTCGTGGTTTGGTCTAATTCCAGAACTAACTGAGTCGGGTTAAATAAAGTGGGGTCAACAACGGTCATCCAAGTACTCCTAATTAAATATAATTATTTTTGGTTGTCATAGCGATCGACTAACCATTCTTCTAATAATGAGCTTATGTTGTTAAGTACGTCAGATGTTAGGGTAATATGCATCGTCTCTTTCGTCCATTTTGCCAAAGCTTTGAGCAGCGTTTTTCTTACTTTGGATAATTTACGAGAGATTGTATATTGTTGAGTGTTTAGCTGTTGAGCAATTTCTGCTTGTTTGAGTCCCAGGGAATAATACAGTTCCAGTAATTTTTGTGCTTCTGGCTTTAATTTTTCAACAGTAGAGCTTAAAAACTGGTTGAGGTCTGTCTGTTGTTGACTGCGCTGCTGTACTTCTCGATCGGTAATGATCTCAGTTAGCAAAGAATCCTCCACCTCCCCTATGAGAGAATCAGCGATTTCTCCTGAGTCATGCCCTGGCTTGGGCTGATTAATCGAAGTTACGCTAGGAAATAAATAAGAACGAACAGCTTTGGTACAAACTAACATCCATTCTTCTATCTGTTTGGTGTTTACTGGCTCTACTGACTGCTCTAGCTGGGTAAGACGTTCTTGATTATAAAGACTGGCGATCGCCTGCCAGGTTGCTGGTTCTGGTTTAGCTAGTTTGCGAGTTGCATTTTTTCTCTCTGGTACATATATCGTTTTAAAACAGCTCCAAGCCAAAATATACTGCTCGATCTCTTCCTTTAGTCCAGTATTGGTCAGAGCCTCAGTCATCATCTTGTGGCTAATTTTACGCAGCAGCGACCAGTCAGAGCAGATATCAATCTCCCGTTTTTGTCGCAGTAATTCCCGAATTAGGTTACCAAAGGTGATGCTGGCATAGCTTTTTAAATTGAATCCTCGTTCGCGGTCAAATCCCTTGAGGACTTTATCGAGTTTGGCGATCGCCATTTGGAAATAGTCTGGTAAGGTATATTGACTACTACTAAAGCTACCGATCATTTTGGAGGCAGACCAAAAACAAACCTCCTGTAAATAGGCTGCTAGATGTTCTCTTGCCAAACTATTAGGTTTTTCTTGCCAAATTTGATGCCAATATAAAGCCCAAAAGTTGTCCGAATTCTCTACAGATGTTTTGTTCAACGACTGTTTCATACTGCGTAATAAACGGGGATCGGTTGCCCAACCACCAAAGCGATCGTAATCAAACTGAACAAAGGTCGAAAAAATTTTAACTGTGTCTTGGCGAGAGAGCATTAATTAATCAAATAATAAAGTTAGCAAGGTAATAATTTTTGGTGTTGGTCAAAACCTGTGAAAACGTTATTTCTTATTTTCACTATGTTCTTTCGAGCTAGGATCGTGAATCTAATGTAGAAATTTTTGGTTATAACTCTATTGTCTTGGTTCTTTACTTAAAATACTACACAATGCTGTTTCAGGTACAGTATTATAGTCTGTGCTTTTTGTAATTTTTATAAGATTTCGATTTTTCGCTATGCCAGCTTAAAATAACTATAGTTTCTAATAGTTTTTTGCTGCTAAAAAGTAACTTTGGTAACTTTAAGTTGAAATTAAATACTCTTAACTGACACTTTAAGAAGAAAATTATAGCAGAGCGTTAAAAAAGACTGGTTTATACCTAACTGGTCTTAACCCAAAGAATATTAATTTTAATTGTAATAAGCTTTTCTAGTCTCTTGACCCTAAAATTCATTTTAAGCTCGGCATTGTTCACAAACACTTTTATTGAATTCAACTCATAGTTCATCTCATTTTGATTTAAAGCAAAAATCCAACTCATGTTTTACTCAAAATTTGAGTGCGCTACAACAAGCTTTTGTAAGCGTATAAAAATTAATCAAACTACATGAGTTTTGGTCACCAAATATATAACGACGTTTTGATGTCCGTGCTATTCTAGCAACGCTTAAATTAATTGTAATTTTTAAAGCCCAAGATTATTTAAAGCAAGATGACTAGTAATTATTCTCAAGCAGCAATCTCGACAATTGTTAATACAGAACCCTATATCGAATTAAATAATCAAGGTCAAAAAACAATTCTTATTCTGACTAAAGATATTAATTACCTAGGACGAGATCCTGCATGGGCGACTATGCAAGCACCTTCAGGATGGAACGTTATTTCTCGAAAGCAAGCCATTATTGAGAAAGAAGGCAATAATTTTCGGATTTATGATGGCGATCGCTATAATCAAAAGCCAAGTGGTAACGGTATTTTTCTCAATCAGTCTCGAATCAATCTAACCGAAGGACATATTCTCAAAAATGGAGAACAACTGCACATAGGACAAGACCCCCGCCAGCAGATAGTCATAACCTATTACAATCCCAAGCGTGGAGAGGTAACAATCCCTAGGGTGCGTCGGCTAGATCTCCAAAGACTACAACAATGGCCTGTCGAGCTGGGGCGATCGCCAAATAGCACCTCCTCAATGGAATTAGTTGCTCCTACCGTATCCCGTGTTCATGCTACGATTAATCCCGACGGTAGCGGTCGCTATGTTTTACAGGATTGTAGTAGTAACGGTACTTTTGTCAATGGCGATCGTCTAAAAAAGCCATATTTACTCAACCGAGGGGATACAGTCCAAATTGGACCTTATGTCCTGCTGTTTACAGGAGCGGTTTTAGAGTTAACCAATGCTAACAATCAAATTCGCCTCGATGCCCATAAATTGACTTTTAGAGTTAAAGATAAAAAGGGCGAAAGCTTTACTATCCTCAATAATATCGATCTCGTTCTCGAACCAGGACAGTTAGTGGCATTTGTTGGTGGTAGCGGTGCGGGTAAATCCACCTTGATGAAGGCTTTATTGGGCATTGCACCCATATCTTCAGGGAATGTCTATCTCAATGGCGACAATCTACGTAAAAACTGGCCCGTTTATCGTTCACAAGTGGGCTATGTTCCCCAAGATGATATCATTCACCGTAGCCTAACGGTAGAAGAGGTTTTACGCAGTGCCTGTCAGCTACGTCTGCCCCCCGATACTGATATCGGTCAGATAATTGCCAATACTTTGGCACAAGTCAAGCTGACTCATGTTCGCAACACCTTAGTATCTAGGCTCAGTGGCGGTCAGCGCAAACGGGTCAGTATTGGAGTCGAGCTACTGGCAGACCCCAAACTATTCTTTCTTGATGAACCAACTTCGGGGTTAGACCCTGGTTTAGACAAAGAGATGATGCTGCTGTTGAGGGAGCAGGCGGATCGGGGTAGAACAATTGCATTAGTGACTCATGCTACAGATAATATTGATATTTGCGATCGCCTTGCCTTTTTGGGTCTGGGCGGAAATCTGTGTTATTACGGACCTCCTCAGTCAGCTCTAGCCTTTTTTCAGCGACACGCGGGTCACTTTGAAGCTGAAAAATTTGATGATTTTGCCGATATTTATATTGAACTCAACAAAGGCAAAAACAAAGCAGCGATCGCCGAAAGAGTCAACTATTGGTCGCAAAAATACGCTCAGTCTCCAGAATATAAGTCATATATTCAAAATTCCCTCAGTCCAGGTAAAGAAAACCAGCAGATTACTAAATCGACATCTGAGGGCATTTCTGCCACAGCTCAACTATCTTTACTCTGTAGGCGTTACTGGAAACTGGTCAGACGAGATTATCTCAGCCTGATTTTAACTCTATTAGCAGGTCCGATTACTATTGCTTTGACTGGTTTGCCCCTAGGAAACGACCAGCCTTTGAGAATAGTTGATGCACCCAGCATTACTCAAGCTTCGTTAGCATTGCGTTTGTTATTTATCTTTAGTTGTGTCGCCATTTGGATTGGACTATCTAACGCTATTGGAGAAATTGTCAAAGAAACAGCGATCTATTTTCGTGAAAGGCTACTCAATCTGAGGCTGCTACCTTATCTGACCTCGAAATTATTTATTCGTGGTGGTTTGGCTTTAGTCCAAACACTATTAATTACCCTAGTGGTGGTGCTGGTTTTTGACGCTCCTAAATCGGAATTAATTTCTTGGCATCTAGGCTTTGCGTTCACTACCTTTTTAACTTTACTGGCTAGTACCAGTCTGAGCCTGATGCTTTCGGCATTTGCCAAAACCGAGAATGAAGGTAACGGAATTTTGCCTTTGGTGATGATCCCCCAGATTATTTTTTCAGGTGTTTTATTTACCTTGTCTGGATGGTCGAAAAAGCTTTCTTGGCTAATGCTCAGTCGCTGGTCTATCGGTGCTTATGGCTCATTGGCAGATATTAATGCTATGGCTCCTCAACCAAATCCCTTGTTGAGTGCCGAGATGCTCAATGAAATATTTAAAGCGTCTCCTGTATACGATGCAACTTGGCAAAATCTAGCTTTGAATTGGGCAATTTTATTAGTTCACACTATAATTTATGCCCTGATTGCCTCGATCGCGCTACGTCAAAAAGACATCTTTTAATCCTGTATTGTTCTCATTTCTTTGGGCAATTAGCTATCTAGCAACAAACTCTGCTAATCTTTTAATCCCTTCTTTGATAGTTTCCATGTCGGTGGCATAAGAGAAACGGATGCAGTTATCCATACCAAAAGCAACGCCAGGTATTGCAGCAACTTGTTTGGTTTCGAGCAACTCGTTGCAGAAATCGAGCGACTTTTTACCAGTCTGGGAAATATCGGCAAACAGATAAAAAGCACCGTCGGGTTTGGGACAGCTTAATTGAGGAATAGCGTTAATTGCTTCGTGCATATAGCTACGACGTTGGGCAAAAGCAGTAAGCATCTTTTGTACGCATTCTTGAGAAGATTCCAAAGCTGCGATCGCTCCATACTGGGCAAAGGTACAGACATTAGAGGTGCTGTGGCTTTGAATTTTTGCCATTGCCTTTAAAATTTCTGTCGGTGCTGCTGCATATCCTACTCGCCATCCTGTCATCGAATGGCTTTTGGCAAAACCATTACTGGTAATGGTACGAGACAAGATTTCTGCGTCAATCGAGCCAATACTTAGGTGTTTAGCATCGTCGTAAAGAATTTTTTCGTAGATTTCATCGGATACTACCAGGATGTCTTGTTCTACGATTACTTTAGCTAAAGCTTTGACCTCAGCGGGAGTATAAACTGTCCCTGTAGGATTAGAAGGAGAATTGAATACGAACAGCTTGGTTTGGGGTGTAATTGCTCGTTCTAACTGTTCGGGAGTAATTTTGTAATCATTGTCTGCCGATGTCTCGACGATTACGGGAGTCCCCTGAGCTAACTTGACCATCTCTGGGTAACTTAACCAGTAGGGTGCGGGAATAATTACTTCGTCTCCCGACTCAATTAAAGCCTGCATCAGGTTGAACAAGGAATATTTACCGCCGTTGGTGACAATAATATTCTCTGCGGTGTAGTTTAGATTATTGTCGTTGTTAAGTTTGCGGGCGATCGCCTGTCTCAGCTTAGGTTCTCCTACCGCAGGACCATAGCGGGTTTTACCTTCATCGAGGGCGGTTTTAGCAGCTTCGCAAATATGTTTTGGTGTGGGAAAGTCTGGTTCTCCTGCACTAAAACTACAGACATCAATTCCCTTGGCTTTCATAGCTTTGGCTTTGGCGGATATTGCCAAGGTAAGAGATGGTGACACGCGATCGACTCTTGCTGCTAGTTTCATTTCCTTCAAAAAGATATTGTTCACACCCAGTAGACTAATTTATAGTGTCGCAAAGACCAATTAGCATAACCGATATCCTGGCATTTTTCTTTACATTTTGGTTGATTTGTCAGCAAAAGATGATTTGTGTATGGCGTTATGTATTATGCTCGCTGGTTAAAAAGTAAGAAGCGATCGCAACATCAAAATACGCCATCTCTTAAAACTATTATGTAGCACGAAGTGTTTTTAAGAACTTTGACTTGTGAATCTCAATTAAATCATTTTGTAACGCAAAATACGCTACAAGCTTGAAGATAAAGCACTTTTAACTAAATAAGGTTCTAGATTCTCGGTAAATTCTTTACTTCAGGGGATCACAGTCGATCCATCTAACAAATTACCATCTTGAAGGCTTTCTTTAGTGCAACACCTCTGGTAGCATCGATCGTAACCCGAATTAAATTTATCTTTAGATTTGGGTAATTTTTATTAATTAATTTAACAAGCAGCTAGGAGGATAACAGTGGCGAAAAAGTCTGTCGCGAGTTTAACAGAAGCCGATGTCTCTGGGAAAAAAGTATTAGTAAGAGCCGATTTCAACGTGCCGTTAGGTGATAGTGGCAATATTACCGACGATACTCGGATCAAAGCTGCTTTACCGACGATTCAGGACTTGGTTGGCAAAGGTGCCAAAGTAATTTTGTGCAGCCACATGGGTCGTCCTAAAGGCGAAGTCAAAGAAAAATTACGTCTAACTCCCGTTGCCAAAAGACTAGGTGAACTATTAGGTACAGAAGTTATTAAGTGTAATGACTGTGTTGGTGATGAAGTAACTTCTACCATCAATGGCATGAGCAACTGTCAAGTTGCTTTATTAGAAAACCTCCGTTTTCATAGCGAAGAAACCAGCAACGACCCTGAATTTGCCAAACAGCTAGCTTCTAACGCCGATCTTTACGTTAACGACGCATTCGGTACGGCTCACCGCGCTCACGCTTCTACTGAAGGGGTAACTAAATATTTGAGTCCTAGTGTTGCTGGATATTTAATCGAGAAAGAACTAGACTACCTTCAAGATGCCGTAGATAATCCCAAACGTCCCCTAGCAGCGATTATTGGTGGTTCTAAAGTCTCTAGTAAAATTGGCGTAATTGAGACATTACTAGACAAGTGCGACAAGCTGCTAATCGGTGGCGGAATGATCTTCACTTTCTATAAGGCGCGTGGTTTGAGCGTTGGTAAATCTTTAGTAGAAGAAGACAAGCTGGAACTTGCCAAGTCTTTAGAAGCCAAAGCCAAAGAGCAAGGGGTTGATTTCTTATTACCTACTGACGTGGTAGTAGCAGATAACTTTGCCCCCGATGCTAATGCTAAAACCGTTAGCGTGGAAGAAATTCCCGATGGCTGGATGGGATTGGATATCGGTCCCGATTCAATTAAAGTATTCCAAGACGCTTTAGCAGACTGTAATGCAGTAATCTGGAATGGTCCGATGGGTGTATTTGAATTTGATAAATTTGCTGCTGGTACAGAAGCGATCGCCCATACTCTAGCGGGAAAATCCGATGCTGTCACGATTATTGGTGGTGGTGACTCCGTTGCAGCCGTAGAAAAAGTCGGTGTTGCCGATAAAATGAGCCACATTTCTACTGGTGGTGGTGCGAGTTTAGAACTATTAGAAGGTAAAACTCTGCCAGGTATCGTCGCTTTGGATGATGCTTAAAAAAGCTAATAGCTGTTAGCTAGTAAGAGAAACAAGAACTCATACTTTATTAATTTTATTTTGCCTGTGGATCGATAATCTACAGGCGTTTTTTATTTAATTATTGACAATATTATGGCGGTTCTCAAATTAGAATGTAGGGTGGGCATGGAAAGGTAAGGCGAACGTGATGAATAATTTTTCTCATGCCCACCAGTCAGCCATGAAATTGTTTTGGCTTTAACAATAGCCTCTAAGTGTTTTTCAGCAAGTTCAACTTTTGTGTTGAGGAAAAGTTACGGTGAAGGTTGTTCCCTGTTCTAAGATGCTGTCTACGGTAATATGTCCGTGATGAGTTTCCACAATAGCTTTGGCGATCGCCAGTCCCAAACCCGCCCCCGTAGGCGCAGTGATATCTCGTTGAGCAGAACGAGCAGGATCGGCACGATAAAAGCGATCAAAGATATACGGTAAGGCAGATGCAGGAATACCTTTGCCATTGTCTTTTACCGTCACCTGTAAGGCAAACTGACGGTTAGTTTCTCTGACTCTCATGGTTTTGGGCGTAAGCTTGATTAACTTTAGTTCCACCTCTACCGATGCGGTATCTTCCTTCTTGTCTGTATGTTCGATCGCGTTGGCAATTAGATTGGTAAACAAACGAGACAGATAATCCCAGTCTCCTCGAACGGTAAAAATATCTTCTTCGTTAAACTCGCCTTCTAGCTTTGGTTCGACTATATGTAGGGAAAGAAATAGTCCTTTTTGCGTCGCAGCGATTCTTTGTTCTTCAATCACATCAATCAACAAAGCATCTAAAGGTACTGGCTGCCAATCTAGCTGCACCATCCCACTGTCGGAACGAGCCAAAAACAACAGATCGTTTACCAAACGTCCCAGTTTTTGCGTTAAACGTTCGATAATCTGTAGCTGTCTGCGCTGTAGTTGGGGTTCGGCTTCAGGATAGGCTAATGCCATCTGGACATTAGTTTGAATCGTCGCGATCGGATTACGCAACTCGTGGGAAGCATCGGCGGTAAACTGTTTGAGACTAGAATAGGAAACCTGAACGGGTTTAATCGCAATACCTGATAAAAACCAACCAATCGCCCCGACACAGAGAATCATCAGGCTAATACCGATTACTAGATCTCTAGTCAACTGATTAATCGGTTTAGTTACCTCAAACCAAGGATGGCTTACCCGTAAATAGCCCAAAGTACGATGGTCTAATGTCACTTTCTGCACAATTTGGCGGAAAACGCGATCGCCACCCAAATAAACGGTTTCTCCACTACGATTGGAGTGCAGGGGATAATCTATTGGCTGTTCAAAAGTAGACCAAAGCAAGTGTTGTTGGGGATCGAACCATTCGAGATCGATGCGATCGTCTTCCAAACTGTTCGCGTTTTGATTGAAGCTGGCATCGACATTTACGCCATATCTACCTCTAGTTTCTGCTAGGGGTTGAATTACCAAAGAGCGATCTACTACTTCGACTACGTGCTTCAGGGTATCGTCTATGCGATCTATCAGGGTATTGCGGACATAAAAATATACTCCGATCGCCAAAACCAATAACAAAACAGCAGTTACTGTTGTGTACCATAAAGCCAGACGACGACGTGTTGACTGAAACAGTAAATTCATTTACAGAATGTTGAAGATTTCTCGTTCAATGTTGAATAATGGATACATGCGAACGCAGTTAAAATATTGAGTTTAAACTTCTACTATAATGCAAGACTTTATACAGAACGTTTCCCGCTATCCCCGTTATCTGATTAGCTTCAGTCTGGGAATTTTTTGGTTCTTCTTCAGTCAGCTTAAGCCTTTTTTGAAAAATCCCGTTACGGCGATCGCCCTGGTAGGTTTTTTTGTCGGTGGCTTTTCTTTGTTATACCTGACCTTAGAAGCAATGTTGGGCATTAGCTAATCTGTGGTTTTAATAACCATTATCGGCGTTGCTGAATTGTAATATTACCTCAGTAGTTTATATGTCTATAATAAATGTGACAATCTTGTAACAGCTAATAGCTGATAGCCCTTGGGGTGGACGTAGAATAAGCTAGCAAGACACCAGCATTTTCGCCCACTGAAAGCTTCAAACAGTAATATTTTGTATGTCATCACCTAAATCAGCAACGCCTTATCATGATTCCAATTAGAGACGAGAATCCTACTTATAGCACCCCAGTTGTAGTTTACGCCCTAATCGCCATCAATGTCGTAGTTTTTCTCCATCAAATGTCTTTGGGTTCGGGTTTGGAGGGTTTTTTCCAACTTTATGCCGTTATTCCCCAGCAGTTGAGTGCCAGCTTTGAGGGAGTGCCGTCAAATCAGCCCGTACCAGAACTGATCACCTTAATCACTTCCCAGTTTTTACATGGTGGTTTGATGCACATTGCGGGAAATATGCTTTTTCTCTGGACTTTTGGCAATAACATTGAAGACGATCTCGGTCACGTCAAATTTCTGCTGTTTTATTTAATCTGTGGTGTTTTGGCTGGCTTGACTCACTGGTTTTTTGGTATGCAGTCTAGTATTCCCACTGTTGGGGCGAGTGGCGCGATCGCTGGGGTTATGGGAGCGTATATTATTAAGTATCCCAAAGCAAAAATTGTTACCCTACTACCTCTATTCATTATCTGGACGACGGTACGCATCCCTGCGGTTTTTTTCCTTGGTTTTTGGTTCGTGCAGCAGGCAATTAGTAGCGTTGCCTCTTTAGGAGTGTCTGAAGCCAGTGGTGTAGCTTATTGGGCGCACGCTGGGGGCTTTATTTTTGGTGCTATTTTAGGTCCGATGTTTGGTTTGATGGGCGATCGCCGATAGTCTCGTTAATCGCAGTAAATTGATGGATTGGGACAAGATTGGTTAATTGCTCGCGAGTAGGAAGTAGGAAGTAGGGAGTAGGGAGTTTTTATAAAGTTGGTAGTAGTCAAAAACGCTATATTTCTGAAAAATAAATAAAAAAAAACCAGCCACAGACAAACCGTGACTGGCGACAACCAAATTAAATTACGAGTTAATTCAATCTATAGCTGTTTCTAAGTTAGTGGGGTACATCCAAACATCCAAAATAACTAACTACTAACTACTAACCAAGATTGACTTTAACTACTTTATTCTTTTCCTCTTCGGCTTTGGGTAGAGTTAGGTAAAGAATACCATCTTTGTATTCAGCCTTAACTTCGGTATTGTTGATTTTTACGGGTAGAGGAATTACTCTTTGGAAACTACCGTAACGAAACTCAGAACGGGTTCTGCCTTCTGCTTCTGATTCAACCTCAGACTTACGTTCTCCAACAATAGAAATACTTTTTGCTGTTGCTTCAATATTAATATCAGCAGGCTGCACTCCTGGTACTTCTAACTTTAAGATCAAAGCTTCGTTAGTTTCGGTTAGTTCGGCTGCGGGAATTTTAGAAAAATTACCAAACTCGGCAACAGAAGCTGGAGTTAAAACATCATCAAACATTCTATTTAATTGACGCTGTAAAGAATTCATTTCTTGCCAAGGATTGTAACGAACAATTGCCATAAGTTTTGTCTCCGTATTTACAGCGGTTTGCATCTAAATATGGGACAATCAAGCATTGTAAAAGTAGATCGTAAATGAAAGCTTATTCGGTGGATTTTCGAGAAAAAATAGTCAGTGCGATCGAGAAAGGAGATAGTTCAGTCAG
>JADEXJ010000185.1 GCA_015207195.1 Pleurocapsales cyanobacterium LEGE 10410 | reverse complement strand
ATGATGATGGCTTTCAAATTGAATAGTCACCCCCATTTTTTGACTGGGATAGCGACCACTAACATTTCCTCTCCGACTCTGTACTCTCCGAGAAGGCGGTGAAGAGCGAATTTGTTGGATTTGTTCTCTTGTCGACTCTCTTAATTGAAGCTTGAGACACCAATCACGAAACTGTGAGCTGTTTAGCATGGCACTTCTGCTCTCGGAAAGCTTTTCTTTTCAAGCAGATTTTAACTTATTTAGTCTCACTTTATGCTTCTATTTTTGAAAATAGTCTCATTTTATGCTTCAGAACTCTTTCTCTCTCAAAAATTCAGTTAACGAATTTACTAACTTTCAGAGCTTAAATTGTCCCATTTTATGATTCTATTATTCCCATTTTATGGTTCAAGTTACAGTTTCCCCGCAGCGCGTAGCGCAGATCGTCGTCAGACGACTAGGACGCATCTGCGTCCGCAGCCATCGTCCCAAGAAGGAGTAGCCGAAGCTGATTTGAGAAATCGTAATTTATTTGAGCTTGCAAGCGATCGCCAGCTAACATTAGTCGATCTTTGGGGATCGGGATTGGTAAAGATAGGTGCCGATGCTAGAATCACCTCTGGTTCGGATTACAAATTATCGCGAGCTTGGGCAGAAGCCATTTATCTTCATCTCTTAAAAGTAGATGGGATTCGATACTATTCTCGCCATGATAATACCCAGCTTTGTTGTGGATTATTCGATCGCACTTCTGCACATTTGAAAGAGCAAAATGAAGGAAATATAGTTGATAATAATCCTAGACTGCTGGCGGATATTCTAGAACGTTACGACTACGCTCTTTTGTAAGACTACAATTCTAGTTGTTTACAATTGCTGGGTTTTCTTTCTCTTAATATGTTGTTGTTTTTAGCTTCAGATTTAAAAATCGTCTCAACCTTGTTCCAATGAGCTAACCAACTTTGCTGCCAACTACTGACATCCCTTTGGATTATCAAACCCCGAACGCTATTTGAAACTAGCTTTGTATCGCTGTTATTAACAACTACAGAGTTAAACTTAGTTAAATCTAGCTCCGTAAGTTGTCCTAAGCGATCTAAACTTAGATACAGACAGGGGCAATCTTCTCGATCGACCAATCTATCGACTAAATAAGCGGATATAGCTTCTACGGGCGAACTTGTGACAATCATCTTCTTAACTCGATCGCCAGTACCACCAATCTCAAACCAAAAGTGAGAATCTTTACTGCCTAATAAACTTTGTCTGTGCCAAATTGGTTCTCCTTTTGCCGACGCATCTAGTAAGCCAGCTTCATTTAAACCATCGGAAATATGTTCGGGAATGCCGTAGCGAGCGAGTAGTGTTTTTTGAAGACTGTGCCACTGTTTTGGATCTGGTATTTGTCCAGCTTTCTCGGCTGAATGGGCGTTATCTAACGCTTTGAGAGATTGTGGTAGCCAATAATCGAGGTCGATTTGTTCCCAAGAAAGCGATGCAGACGGCGCTAATGCGCCAGCGTTCCGAAGGGACTTTGAGCCGTTAGGCTCTGTGTCTTGGGGGTCACATGCGGCTAAAGCCTTTGTCCCATAAGCGACTGCATCAAGAAGAGATTGCTTATTGTCTATTTCCACTAATTTACCCTGACAAGCAGCTTCAAGTGCAGGAGTATCCCTAATCTCATCAAAATTAATACCTCGCTCAGAAAGCAACTTAGGAAAACTACCGTTATGTAGCTTGCTACCTCTAACTTTGAAATCTCCTAAGCGATAGCTAATGCGCTTTCGACCTTTTTCGGTAATGTAGGGTCGCACATCTATTTCTAACTGCTGCATTCTGCCTATGAACTCTGTCATGGTCGGTTTATCACTACTGGTAGCATCAAGCGCGGCTTCCAACTTTGCCATTACAGGTATTTCTATTGCTGTGTCTGGGTGTTTCCTGCTCTCCCTTTGATAGCGTTGTAACTGGTTGGTTTTAGGTCTTTGACGATCGCATTCATGACTAGATACAATTTTAGTTAGCTTGTGTTCTGCTTCTAATCCTCTGAGAATTTCTTCCAAGCGAGTTTTATCGAAACTGTCTGAAATGCGATCGCCATTAAAATCGATCCCATTGATAACAATATGCAGATGATCGTGGTCGTGCTGCCAATCGTGTCCAGGGTCGTTTCTGCCGTGGGCGATCGCTACCCATTGATTGTTGGTATAGCCTAGCTTGTTAACTATCGCTTCAGAGATTGCCAGCTTGGTAGAATCACCTATCTCCCCATCGGCAGGAGCAAAACCAATACTCAAATGTTTAACGGGTTTCTTAGTAGTGGGTCTAGTGCTAGCTATCCAGTCGAACTGACTGGCAAGTTCCTTGGCATTGGGTTCGAGCAATACGCGATCGCCACCCATAATCCGAGCTTGCTTGTTGTCTTTAAGTAAATATCTAAACAGGCGATCGAAGCTGCTACCAGTAGTAACTTTGCCAATCAACTTACTTTTTTCTCCTGTAACTGACTCAATGTTTGGCGCAGTAGATTATAAATCTTTTCTAACATCGCCCGATCGTCGGTATGTAGTTGGAAGCTCTTATTTGAAGCTGCTATTTGAGCATCGTGTAAGCGAGCCAACTGGTTAAGATTGTTACCCTGACGGCAGAGTTCCAGATAAAGAGACTTATCGATTGCTGGAGTTACATTGGCTATTTTCTTATTCAAGCCAGAATTAATCAGATAATCAGCCAAGCTCATACCCGAAGCTTTCGCCTTAACTTGTAATTGTGCTTTTTCCTTAGCTGTAGCTCTAATATATATTCGCGATTCTTTCTTGTGAGCAGGATTTTGCTTGTGTTTAGTCATTAGCGATCGATGTAAAACTTAAATACCAAGAGAGAATGAATAATGGTATTAAACGAAATTCGTTGTGGGGTTTTAGGGGAATGCCCCTAACAAGCAGAGTCGTTGCTTAAAATGACTAATACTTGATTATTAAAAGTACGTACTAAGACACTGCTTGCTAACAATAATATCACAGAACTAATCAGTAATAAATTACAGTAAAAACAGATATTTACTAGTGTATCAACGCCAACAAATTGGAACAATCGGCGTTAATAAGTACATATTGATATATGACAAAACGATAAATTATTTAGTTCAAATAGGGAATTGTTAGCGAAAAACTGCTGTGATAACTTATTAGTAATACACTTTTGCGTAAGAAGAGCGAAATTTAGGCGTACTGTTGTCGCTGTTTCGTCTTCATCATTTTTTAACAGTAATTTATAGATTTTGTAAATAGCTTTATTGCTCGGTCTATTTGTTAAAAATTTTCTTAGGCAATAGTTTGTATTTCTATTTAGTTTGAAGTGTATTCATAAAGAGATGGCAAAAGAAAAAAGATTAAAAATAGGAGAAGGTTTAGAACTTAGGTGTTCTGCTAATAGTCCGTTAGGGGAGGTAATTAGCTATCTGCAAAAAATGCCTTTAAATAATTTAGAAATGGCAAGAAGTACCCTGATCGCCCGTTACTTACCATTTACATTAGATTCAACCAAAGAAGAGTATCGCGCTACTGCTTTAGCTTGTGCGATTGAATGTGAGTCATGGGGAAGAGCGATTAGGGAATATTGTGCATTGCCATCCCCATCTACATATAATCCAATAGCTGTATCTCAGAACTATCCTGTAGTTACTGAGTTTGCCAACGGTGATAATTCCTCAAAGGAAAATAGGTCTTTTGTAGAAACAGCTAAAGTGTCTGCAATAAAACATGAAGAGGACGAATTAGATAAGTTGAGACAAAAGCTACAAAAGGTTGTGGATACTTCATCATCAGCAGCCGATGCCAAAGATAAACTGATCGAACTCCAGCCAGAAAAAGATGATTCTTGGACTGAAGCTCAGTGGGAGTTATGGGAAGAATTTGCCAATAAACAAGAAACTGAAGCCGATAAACAGCTTCTCGGCGATTGGGGAAGGTAGTGAACGAAGGCGGAAGCCTTGGTAAATGAACGTTTGGAAACGAATCTACGATCGATAAAAATATGAATAAACGAGCCTCAAAATTAACTATAGTCTGTGACCACGGTACGAGTTTGACTAAGGTACTGTATCGAGTTGGCAGAAGCGGTCAACCAAAGCATTTAACTATGGATGCACAGCTACTAAAACTAGATGTAAATGTAATTGAGAATCTGCAACAAACTTCAGGCTTTGGCAAACCCGAACACAATGCTTGGTTACAGATTGACAGCAACTCTTGCTATTTAGTAGGGAGATTGGCACAGGAGTATCGTGCATCAACCAGTATTAAATCGCTAAAATACGAATCGATAGTACCCAAAATTCTCTCGGTTGTGGGTGCGATCGCGGTAAAAGAAAAGTTATCCGACCAAATAAAATTAGATTTAGCCTTACTGCTGCCATTAGGTGAATCTAGCAATAATTCTGAATTAGAAAAAGAGTTGGAAGAGTCGATTAGCGAGTTTAAGTTTCAGGGTAAGACCATAGGAGTAGATTTGCAGAGATATCGATGCCAACCAGAAGGGTATGGTATTGCCTCCAATCTGCTGAAAATTTGCTCTCTCGAAACAGTCCAAGCTCAAACTTTTGCCGTATTAATGTTTGGTTATCGCAACACCAGTTTATTGTTATTTAAAGATGGTACGCTTAGTTTTGACGGTAGCGGAACTACCAACTTAGGGTTTTATAATTTTAGCGATCGCATTATCAAGAAAACATCTGGATTAACCAGAGAAGATATTCAATCTGCTATTTATACTTGTGAAGAGAATATTATTAACCACAAAACTGCATTGGGTGAAGAGAGATTAATAACCAAGATTGTGGTAGAAGAGCTAGTAAAGTCTAGGGATAAACAGAAGGCGGAAGTTGAAAAAAGCAGGATTGAAACTGCTATAGGTAATTCAAAGAGAGAATATTGGCAATTACTTGAAGGCTGGTTAGATGAAGTTCTTCCTACTCAAAGACAGTTAGATAGGCTCGTTTATACGGGTGGCACATCGGGATTTTTCAGACAGGAATTAAAGGATTACCTATCGGGTAAATATTCAGATGTAGAAGTTAGCTCGACAGAGTTAATAGAGCGATCGCTTTTATCCGAATTGAATTTGAGCGAAGTTGAATTACCACGATTCAAACAGCAGCAACTACCATTAAGATTTGCCGATGCTTGGGGTTTGTTTGTAGACTTTGCTAGGTATACTCCTAAAAACTCAACCAAACTTATAAAGATGGCTGGTACTGCGTCCATTGGAAATGGTTAAGACTGAGCTTGTTTGGAGGCTTCTCTTTGTTCGAGCTTCTCTGCTAGAGGAGTAATTTCTTCTGGGGGAACGATTTTTACTTTACCGTTTTCGCCTATGGCGATCGACTCACCCTTGATTCGGTGCTGTTCGATCGCTTCATCCACTGCTTTTTGGACAAGGGGATTTAGCTTGGTAGATAACCTATCATCTGTATTATGATTCATCATGACTCTTGAGTAATTTGTTGCAAAATCGATGGTTGATAGACAGTGATTTGTCGGCTGGGTGTCTTCTCAGCTACTACGCTTCTAGTCTGTCTAGTATTATCATAAACAATCCAGTAGTCAGCTATAGGGGAATATAGACTAACAAAGTTGTCTCTGCCTCTTTCGTATCTCCTACGTATTATATCTTCTGGGATATTGTGACCTCCAGATGCTACCCTTTTGGCTACTCGACTAACTGCTAATTCTGCACTTTCCAACCAGACGTACACTAAATTAATTCTATAGCCTTTAGCTTTACACTCTCTCAAGAATTTAGCGAAAGTGCGAGCTGCGCAGCGCGTACGCGCAGATCGTCGTCTTCGACGACTTGCCAAGCTCTGCTTGGTGCGTAGTCTCGAAAGCAAAATCCCTATCCTGTCGAGATAGAGTGTTGATTCTTTCCAGCATCAACCTACTAGCTTGAATAGCGACAGCATTAACATCATTAGGGTTAAGTTCGGCAGCAATGATATCGGCGTTGACAAATTCAATCGGGTTATCAAATAAGGATAAGATTGTAGTAGCTAAAGTTGTCTTTCCCGATCCGTTACAACCACCAAAGACATATATTTCAGGCATAAGTTTATATTCTTATTTGATTCATAGAGACGGTAGTGTTAGTTTCCAATTTACCAGGATCGATAACTCTAGACTGGATAAGGTAATTGAGAGGCTTGAGCATGAGTAACTGTATTATTATTCAGCTCTTCTTTGCACCGCTGCCCAATAGATACTAATCGATTATTCGATCTCATCAATTTGCACTATTAATATTGGGAATAGACTTCGATATCTTCCAAGTTTATGATTGTATTAACTGAGAAAACAGAATAATTAAACACAAGAAAACCTATTTTCCTAATACGATTAATAATTAATCTTTAAAAGTTATGAATCAGATAGAAGTCAATCAAAGCACCGATTGCAGCTTTAATTTACCAAAGGCTACAGTTTTATTAATTAAACGCGATCCTTTTCAAAGATTGGGGTTGTGCAAAATACTATCACAGCAAAATTCTTTAACCATTCACGATTGTGCCGATTCATTTACAGGTTTGAGATTGGCACAAAGATATCAGCCTGATGTAATTATTTTGGATTTAGAATTTTTAGTAGCTAGTGATTTTGAACTTAACGAACAATTAAAAGAACAGTCATCCCAATCTAAATTAATTGTTTGTGGACAACAACTAGAGCGTGAAACTGTACTAAAGGTTTACTCCATTTCAGCAGGCTATTACTTAGAAGATGGCGATATTTATAAGCTGCTTTTAGCCATAGCCAATACTTATGAAGGAAGTATTTATGTCCATCCCAAAACAAGCCATTTATTATCAAGCAATCTATTGCTACCAGTATCATCTTCAGGATTGGATTCTCTCGCACCAAAGGAGTTAGATGCCCTCAAGCATTTGATCGCTGGCAAAGATTATCAAGAAATCGGGCAGAGTATGTGTATTAGCTCTCACACTGTACGTAACTATATTTCGGGAATTGTAAAAAAGCTGGGCTTAAAAAATCGCACTCAAGCTGTAGTAGTAGCTGTATGTGGTGGCTTGTTAGCTGAAGCTCAATAGAAAAAAAAGACCAGTTAAGGTCTTTAAATAAATATGTTAGATAGCTACAGGAATTTAGCTGAAATCTAAGTCGTCACCTTCAGATTCTTTCTGCTTGCTACTAGCCTTATCAATGTCACGCATATAGCGGAAATAAAGCTCCATAACCTCAGCTTCGCTAGTAAGCCAATAGACATTTTTCAGGATTTCGTTCAATAACTCATCAGCAGAATGTTTACCGTAGCTTTGCTCGAACTTTTTGCCAAAAGCATCCCAGTTGAACTTTTTCCCTTTTTCCTTATGGACTCTGGATAAAGCTCGACCAGATACTTCCTTGGCTACATAGTAAATAGCTCTATGTCTGCGTTCGTCAGCATCGGCAAAGATTTTCTGCATCAAAGATTGAGATGTGCGTTTAGCCATGAATTGAATCTCCATGAATTTAGGAATTTTTCACACACATTGAGCCGACAGGCTCTTCAAAACTCAACCTCCCTTCGGTCGGAAGGCAGATGGCAGGAGGCAGAAGGCAGAAGTTTAAGAAGGGAAGGGATAAGTTACATTTACTTACTCTAATCATTGATTTATCAGAATTAAGACGGGGTGGAAAAGAATGTGTAATTTCCTTCTGCCCTCTGCCCTCGAACTACATGCGGGCAAGCCCTTTGTGCCTTGCCCCGAAGGGGCTTCAATCTCAATTCAATCAATTTTATTCAGGTCAACACTATGGCAACTATATTTTTTATCGATAGTGAAAAGGGAAGTATGGGTAAAAGTCTCTTTTGTCGCTGTCTGCTTCACTTCTTAGAACAAAAAAAGATTACCTATAAATTGATCGATACCGATCCTAAACCCGATGTCGCTCAAATCTATCGAGGTATTAAGGACATTCAGTTTACCGCTTCTGATGAGGCGACGGTGATGTATTCCCAATCAGCAGGAGATGTTGACAAGCTGATCGAACTGGCAATGAAAGAAAATGTCATCGTCAATCTTCCAGCTAAAGTTCACCAGCAGGTTAAGTTTTGGATTGAAGGCAATAACTTATTGGAGGAAAGTTTTACCAAAGAAAGCGGTGTTAGTTTCTGCAAGTTTTTCCTCTCTAATGGCAGCGATATTTCTTTAGAATTACTAGAAGATTCATTGCAGACATACGAGGGGAAACTACCTCACATTTTAGTTCGCAACAAAGGGCTAAGGCTAGATTGGTCGGAGATTGATTCGGGCGAACGCTTGTCTGGATTAAAGTCCAAACATCAGTTTCCAGAAATTGATTTCCCTGGTTTGCGTCGTACCGATATCGAGTTTGTCGATCGCCAAAAGCAACCTTTCTCCAAAGTAATGGCGGAATTACCCCTATTATCTCGCCAGAGAGTCAAAACGTTTTTGAGCGAGACGATGGCAGCTATTGAAAGCACGGGCAAGTTTGGCACTTCCTCTACTGAAGCGACGGCGAACAAAAAATGAGTCAAGAATTAACACCCGCAGAAATTGAAACTTTAGCTGAATGCGCTGAAGACGGAACGGAAGATTTACTGGCGGATGAGATAGCAACCGATGATTCTGACGGTCAAACCTTCTACGGTTCTGATTATCCAACAGCCAGAAGCACCGAAGCCAAAAATCGGGCATTTATGGCGACTGCCTTAGAAAATATGAGCGATCGCGAACGGGAAATCGTGCTACGAACGGCAATGGAAACCGACATTAAAGGCGACGATCCTCTATTCATCTTTTTGATAGCTACGGGAAAAATTGAATTGCTGCTGCATCAAAAACCAGCAGAGATTGAGGCTCTATTCGCTCGGCAATACCAGGAGTGGCGCAAAGATTGGCAAAAACGGCTGAAGTATTCTCATGCCTTATTTATAGAACATTCCAAAACTCTTGAGGGCTATATTAAAGACACTCAAGAAACACTAGAAATAGCTTCAGCAGCAGCTTTAGATGCCCACAGCGATAAGATTACCGATGCAGCAAATATAGTCATTAGAAAGGCAGCCTTTACTAAAATTAGCCACGATGCGATCGCTGTAACCAAAGCAGCCTTTTATATATTGCTTTCAATTTCAGTTGGTGTGGTGTTGGGATTAGCAATTCCTAAAGTTTGGCAAACACTGCCACCAGCACTAGATCCAAAAGGAGCAAGACAGCTAACCCTAGAAGAAGCAAAAGCTTTGGAATGGGCAATGAGCGATGTCGGCAAGTCAGCCAGAGAAAATCCAGAACTCGTCCAGTGGGCTACTAGCTCTCAAGGTCAGTATGCCAAAGAGCTTATGGAGTGGAATCAGGTTTTGCTCAACAAGCGAGGCGGTTCATTCTTGTGTGAGCGAGATGCCGAGAAGCTGGGCGTTGTGCTGCGGTTGGAGGGGCGAGAAACCAAAAGAGGTTTTTGCACTTTGTGGGTGCGATCTCCTAGCGAACGACGGTACGTGGAATAAGTATTTGTAAAGAATAAAGCAATGGGTCAAATTTTTAGATATTCAAAAAATACCAAATTATTAACTACAGCCTTGACTACAGTAACAATGTTGGCAGTACCAATAACTCAGGTAAGGGCTGCTGACTATTGGGATGACAAAAGCATTACCGAAAATGTAATTGATGGCGATCGCTTTGTCGGACAGGTAAGGTTACCCGACTGGGATAATATTACCTTGGAAGATTTCCCGCCTATGCAAGAAGGAGGAAGCATCGGCACAGAATTTAATTCTTTTGCGGGCTACGATCTCTCGCGGGAGTGGTCAGCAGGCGATTCTCTAGTCGATATTCTGAAACTGGGGGATGTGGAAGAAGGCTTTGCAGCACAGGAACTAAGTATTGGTGAAATTGCCTTTCTTACGGGCGTAGAAACTAATGACATTGCTCTATCAGCATTTGAGTTAGCCAAAGAGCAATCGTTGGGAGAATTAGTCGAGGCAGTACCAGGATTGGGTCAACAGCAGGTTAGTGAAGTCGAACCAATTGCCAAATTAGTGGAAACTCGAATCGGCAGTGGTTATGAAGATACCAGTATAGATTCCCTAGTAGAGAGCGATCTAGTAGCTAAGGAGCTTAAATTGGGAGAAGTTGACCTATCTCAATACAGTATCGACGATATCCCTGGTTTAGAAGATACGGCGTTAAAAGAATTTGCAGGCTGGGAAAATGCAGGGGTAAATGACGTTCCCGCATTATCTAAAGTTGCCCTGAGTCAGATGCCGAATCCCCTATCGAGTATTGCTATGCCAGTAATGCGGATCGATGCGGTTTGGAGTGACGCTGAGAGTAACCGACAACGAACCGTCAGTGGGAGTTACGAAGAAGGCTTTAACGTTCCCTGCACCGCAGGTTCTCGCTGTCCCTATATCGAGCTGGACGATATCGAGAATTTTGGTAGCGACTGGCGGTTGCCTACAGAGGGGGTGCAGTGGATTGAAGGGCGCGATCCCCAATCGGGTAACATCTGTCCAGACGCTCCTTGGGGAGTCAGAGGCGGGCTGTCAACTGTGGCAAAGAGCCTACAGGTCGCCATCCTTTTGGTAAGGCGTTTAAGTTTGCTATTTGGGGAACGGATGAGACTACCGATAGCGTAGAAACAGCAATCTTTTTCCGTTTCTGCGCTAAGTCTCCCTTCGTCGATTTAGGCTGCACGCCTTATTTTATTGGCCCAATTCCATTCTTCAGTTTCCGACGAGATAACTGGATATTTCTGGGAATCTAAGGAAGAAGGCAGAGGGCAGAGGGCAGAAGGCAGAAGGTTTTTAAGTTACAAGTTCTAAGTTTTAAGTTTGTTCAAGGTCGATACCATGATTTTCTGCATTTCTTCTACCTCATTCATTACTGGGCTGAAAAGTTTCGCTTCAGTTAATCCAACTTCTTTGGCAATTATCAACTGTGTATCTAATTCTCGTAAAGAACCTAACGCAATATGAAGAAATTGAACGTACTCCCCTTTAGTTTTTCGTCCGTACTCCTCGGCGATGTTTGAGGGTACGGAAACTGCCGAACGTCTGATTTGACTGGTCAGTCCGTAGAGTTCGGATTTAGGAAAATGCTCGGTCAGCTTATAGCAATTGACCGACAGTTGAATTCCACGCTTCCAAATAAATTGTTCTCGATAACTCATGGTCAGAAGTTTGAAGTAAGAAAATTATATTACCTTCCTTGAACCCTTCTGCCCTCTGCCTCCTGCCCTCTGCCTTGAAACACCATTAACTTTTATCTAAAAACTATTAAACATCATGAAATTATTA
>JADEXJ010000184.1 GCA_015207195.1 Pleurocapsales cyanobacterium LEGE 10410 | reverse complement strand
GTCTCTTGAGAAAGTCATCGATACTTTATGTGAAGGTCTCAACTTTTTCAACTCGGTTCCTGAACAGCTTCAATCCATGACTTACTTCCCTCATCTAAGAATTACGTTTTAGAACGCAAATTGGTATAAGTTTTCCCTTCGCTACCAGGGCATTCGATGATGAGAATAGATTAACCGTTATTGATAGTCGATATAATTATGGAGAAACTCGCTATATTACTTTAGCTAAGATTGACCAACGCGTTTATATTGTAGTTTTTATGATGCGCTCTTCTACTATTCGTCTTATTTCAGCGCGTAAAGCAAATAAAAGAGAAGTGAAACGCTATGAAGAACGTTAATTACACTCCAGATCCAAACCAAAAACCTCAACTGACACAGGAACAAGAAACTAAATTGGCTGCTCTTTCTGATGAAGATATTGACTACTCTGATATTCCCGAATTAGATGATAATTTTTGGCAGAATGCTCATGTTGTTTCTTCTGAACTTACTGAACCTATCACCTTAAGAATCAAACATTTTGTACTTCAATATTTTCAATCTCAGGGTGAGAAAGACTATCAGTCGAGAATAAACGCTGTTCTAGAAAGCTATGTTCGAGCGCAGCAAAAACCAAAAGGAGAATAGAAAAACTAAGAGTTTTTTTTAATAAGACTGTATATATCCCTCAATTAAGATATCGGACTCGATCGCCTGAACTACTATATTTTTTAATTGCAGTGCGTCTGTCATCGCGGTCAAATCTAAATCCCCCACGGGGGAGGGTGCAGATGTTCCTCCGATAATTTTGGGGGCGATAAATGCCATTACTTTTTGAATTGTACCATCGGCGATCGCTCTAGCAGCTAATGTTCCTCCGCATTCCCACAATACTTTCGCTAGTTCTTTTTGGTACAGGTGTTCCATGACTATTTTGGGGGTGAGTGCAGCAACGGTAATTATTTCTACTCCCCTGTTGAACAGTTGTTGTTGCAGTGCGGGGTCATTATTTTCGGTAAAGATTGTAGTGGGTGCAATGTCTGTATTCCACAGGTTGCAGTCTTGGGGTAAATCTAAGTTACGAGTCATGACGACTCTAAGAGGGTTGTGTTCGGTTACGCCGTGGGTAGTCAGGTTGGGGTTATCTTTGCGTACCGTGTTTCCGCCAATGATTACCGCATCGCAGGTACTTCTTACCTGATGTACTAGATGGCGAGAGGCTTTGCCCGTTACCCAAGCACTGTGTCCTGTAGTAGCAGCAATTTTACCATCTAGGGTCATGGCATATTTGAGAATACCGAAAGGCTGTTTGTGTAATACTCGATGAATAAAGGCTTCGTTCAGTTGGCGACAGGCAGTTTCTTCTACCCCTACTATTACTTCGATACCTGCATCTCGTAGCTTTGCGATTCCTCCTCCCGCAACCCGAGGATCGGGATCGACCATTCCCGTAACCACCTTAGCTACTTGAGCTTCGATCAGAGCTTCAGAACAGGGTGGCGTTCTCCCATGATGGTTGCAGGGTTCGAGACTGACATACACCGTCGCGCCTCTTGCTGCTTCTCCCGCATCCCGTAGGGCAAATATTTCTGCGTGGGGTTGTCCTACCTCTGGGTGAAAGCCTTCACCGATAATTTTACCGTCTTTGACTATTACCGAACCGACTAAGGGGTTGGGTGAGGTTTTTCCTGCTGCACGTCTGGCTAATTGCAAACACCTCTGCATCATTTGAATATCAAAATCAGACACTTCTGGCTCGGTCATAGTTTATCTAGCTTGATACTTATTAGTATTCTTTTTAAAATATTCAAACGTTACTAAGTTAGAGGGCGAGCAATAGCAATATTATCTACCAATCTAATAGTATCAGTCAGCAATCGGCTAAAAATAGTCTCACAATTGAGTTAATACCTCAAATTAGCAGCAATCTAAACTATGGTAATTCATCAAAACAAAGAGACATTCATTCCCTATAGTCGTCAAGAGATCATCGAACTGTGTATTGCTGATGGTAAGATTGCGATCGCCGAACAGCAAAAGTTTCGCGATTTTTGCAATATTCTAATAGCTTATTATCATTTTAAACTACATCATTCTCTAGAAACTTTAAAATCCAACTTTGTTCCTTTCGACCCTGATATTGAAGAATACGCTACGATAGATCCCTTAAATAATTTTTCCAACGTTCGACAGAAAGAAGCTGATTTAGTTAGTACTTTTGAAGCAATTTTAGAACAGGCTAATTATCATCCTATATCAAAGTCTGGTTTAGAAAAAGCTCTTAGTGAAGATTCTGTATTCGACCTCAAAACAGAAGTAAACTTTGATGATTTTGACCGTGTAGTTTGCTATTGTCGCGGTGATAGTTCGGATATTATTACCCGAAAAAAGTGGTTTTTCAAAACTGTTGAGGAACGAGTCGATATTTATCAACGCGTAGTCTTATTAATCAAGTTTAGAGAAGAGCAACATTTTCAAGACAAGCCAGTAGCAGACGAGGAGTTAAATTTTAAGCCAGGTAAAATATATCTTTATCTGTATAAAAATTTATCAAAACTAGATATCGAGTTCATCTTTCCCAACATCAAAATGAGCATGAACTGGAAAGATAGGCTGTTGTTTGGACTTCCTGCTATTGGTGCAGCTGTTCCTCTAATCTTAAGAGTACTGCCACAAATAATCTTGATTTTAGGCGTACTCATTTACCTGACTCTAGGACACCAACCGATTGATGAGTTACAGGTACGGGAAGAAGATGTTAGGGATATTACCCCTCTGTTAATTACCGTTCTATCTTTAATCGTTACCTTGGGCGGATTTGCTTTCAAACAATATACGAGCTATAAAAATAAACAGGTTAAGTTTCAAAAGAACGTCACGGAAACTCTTTTTTATCGTAATATTGCCAACAATAGTGGTGTATTCCAATATTTAATCGATGCAGCAGAAGAAGAAGAATGTAAAGAAATTATTTTGGCTTATTATCACCTGTTGATTAGCCCAACTCCTCCGACAGCAGCGGAATTAGACGATCGCATTGAAACCTGGATGAAGGATAAGTTTGGTACGGTAATCGATTTTGATATTGAAAACCCAATCCGTAATTTAGCGGAAATTAAAGCCGAAATTAAATACAGCGAAGCAAGTACTTATGCAGTCAAGCAAGTAGCTCTATTAAAACGCGATCGCCATAGCCGTTGTCAAGTACTCCCGTTAACGGAAGCTAAACAAGCCATGGATTACGTTTGGGATCGGATCTTTGATTATTATTAGTAAAAGATGAACGGCGGTTCCCTCTAACTATCTCTAGCTAAAGTTATAAATTACAAATCCACGTATATTTCCTCTGGTCATTGTCAAAAATAGCGACTATAACTGCGGGTGACAGCCATAGCTAATTTCCGTTGTTTTATTACTAACTTAGGTTTGTAAGAATCAAGCAACCTTTAGCTATCGCTTAGGTAACAGAGCGCAGGAATATAATTGGTGTGATCAAGATAAACATTATTAGTGCTACTCCTGGTATTAGTACTCAGGAACAAATTTTACAGCTAATTCAAGCCCGACATACTGGAATTACAATCAAGGAAATCAACAAAATCCTTAATCGTCCCATCTCGATGATTCAGGTTTACCTTAAAGACTTAGTTGCTGCCAAGGCTGTTGTCAGTCGTGAAAATAGAGCTGGTGTGGGCATGATTTATTATCCTAGTAAGAATGGGAATTAGTAAAAGAGTGTAATCGCCATGAAAAAGCCTCTCTGGATCGTCTTAGCTGTTGTTAGCTTGAGCGTAGTTATGTTTTCTGGCATTGATTATCTATCTTCAGCTGAGTTAGATCGGTCTAAAAATGGAGTGAGTTACACTTTTGTAGAGCGATCGCAATATACTATTCATCTGGTTACTATTCCCCACGACAGCAGATATTTGGTTACCCCAGAAATATCTGGCGAGCTGCAACCAATTCAAGACTTTATAGGAGAAAACATAGTTGCTGCGATTAACGGTGGTTATTTCGATCCTGTCAATCAAAAAACTACTTCGTTTGTCGTACAGCGATCGCAAATCGTCGCCGATCCGCGTTTTAATGAAAGACTGATAGATAACCCCGATCTAAAACCCTATCTAGGGAAAATATTGAACCGCGCTGAATTTCGTCGCTACAGTTGTGGAGAAGAAACGCAATACGACATTCAGCCACATTTCTCACCCATACCTCCTAATTGTACATTAAAAGAGTCTTTAGGAGGAGGTCCCAGTCTATTACCCAAAAATACTTCTGTCACTGAAGGTTTTACCGCCTATCAAGATGGGAAAAAAATTCGCGATGCGATCGGCAGTGATGGCTTAAATGCTAGAAGCGCAGTAGGTATTACGGACGATGGCGATATAATCTTGGCAATGGTGGCGCAACAGACCGATCTACCATTAGATTCGGGTATATCTCTTCCCGAACTGGCTGAGGTTTTATCTAGCTTCGGTGCAACTAAAGCAATGAACCTCGATGGAGGAAGTTCTACTGCTCTTTACTATGATGGTAAAGCGACTTATGGCAGGGTAGATCAAGAAGGCAATGAAATCCAAAGACCAATCAAATCGGTTTTGTTAGTGACCGAATCGTAGGGGGAATGCGTGAATTATTTTATAAGAATCTTAATAAAAAATGTGCGTAGTGGACTGACACGCCCGAAAAAAGTCCACAGATGAACGCAGATGAACGCAGATGAAAGATTTGCTTGCCAACGAATGTTTGGGTTTTTGATAAGTATAGCTAGCGATCGCCTTATAGTGGAATTAGTTATCTTTTTTTAGACTACTAAATAACTCTTTCCAGTTAGTATTACCCTGTTGTTCTTCTTTGACCTCAAAAGTTTTGTTGACCGCTTCGGGTAAAGCGATCGCTTCGATACACAGTTGGGCGATCGCCTCTCGGCTGACTTGTCCTCGTAGGTTGTCTCCCTGTTCGGCGTATAAAGCTTTGTTTCCTAGCTGTTCGGTTAAGGCACAGGGGCGAACAATTGTGTAAGTTAAACCACTAGACTTAATTGCTTCTTCTCCTCGCAGTTTCCAGGTTAAAATTCCTCCCAGTTGCTCGTTCATTCGTACCGCAGGGGGTTCTTCTTCAAGATTTATTCCTGGGCGATTGGGGCGAGTAACTCCCGCTGAACTTACCTGTACGAATTGGGGTTTGGTTTTACCACCATAGGCTTTAATGTATTCAACCTCCAGCCTAAAAGAACCCGCTTCAAATTTGGGGTTTAGTTCGCCATCGTATTCAAACTTACTTAGCATTAGCTGCATCGAATAGACTTTTCCTGAATCTAATTCAGCTGCTTCTTCGACGGTTTTGGCACGAAAGACGGGAATTAAATCTTTGAAAGGAATGCGAATCGTGGTGGGGTAATCATAAATCGTATCGAAAGAATAGGAGTAACCTACCCCATCCCATTTACCTTCACAACGGGCAATAAATTTATAACGTTTGCCATCGCCAATTACCCTTAGTTCGATACCCTCATAGTCAGATAAATCCAACGGGTTCTCAAAATTACGAGTACGCACCGAAGCAAAACCACCGTTGTTCTCTGTGGAGACATTGCCCGAAAAGATTGCCCGATCGCCCGCCAGACGAATATTACTCTGGCTGACTCCTCCCATAACCACGTCATCCACTGCACCCCAGATTTCTTTGAGACTGGCATTAGGATTGGTAAAGTCGAAAATCATCCGATCCGTTGCAGCAGGAATGTGTTGTGAGGCAACCCGAACTAAATTTTTAATTCCTTCGTACTCAACTAGTTCAGGAGTATCTACCACCTCTGGCAAATAAAACTTGACTCCCTGGTAGTATTTCTCTCGTGTAGGCGTATCTCCCTCCACTGGCTGTACTTTTGTCCCCGTACAGCAAATCACCGCCCCAACTCCCCGCATCATCTCTGGCTTGAGGGTTTCGGGAATGGTAATGTCAGCTTCAAATAGCTCTACCCCCTCTCCTAAAATATCTCTGGCGCGGGCTGCATCTCTAACTAATGCTCTCACGCGATCGCCTCGTTCGAGTAATTTTTTGGTTACTCGTTTACCAACTCCACCCGTTGCTCCTGCTACCAGAATTACCATGTTTGTTGAAGATCTCTTGGATTTAGATTGACCCTGTTTGAAAAGTCGTTGCCAGCAATTTACTAAAGGAACGATCTCAAAATAGGTTAAAGTCTGCCAAAGTCTACCTATTTCCCAACTAGCCATAATATTACCTCACGGCACTTTGATATTTTTTCGGCAGAAATATACATCGTAGTTTTTATCTTAGTATTAAACGTGGTCTAGTGCGATCGCTATCTAGTGTTGGTCGGCGAGAAACTTTGAGCATGGTCTAAATAAATCTAAATAAATTAACAACTAAGTAGATAGGCATTGTTAAACCCTGACGATTAACATCTGCCTACCCCAATGTGCGACTTTGATTTGATAAGTAGTTTGTGGCACTGCTTACCAGTAACTTGTAACCACCTCTTTATGCAGTTCGCGATTAGCAAAAAAGAAAACCCCTAAGTCCACTATAAATGCCAAAGTGGCGATCGGAATACGTGCTAAAGCTTTTGGAAAAGAATAATTTTGTAAAGAACGATAGCGACGAAAAACCAGGGGAGTTGGGATTGACCACCAGTTTTTGGCACTCATTTCTTTGATAAAATCGTCTAGCCAAAAACGGTTTTTTTCGTTTAACTTGACGATTAATTCTCCTGCGGTTAAATCTTGACCGCATTTCTCTCGAAAATAGTCTCTAAGAAAGATATTGACTACTATCCCCATTACAACTCGTATCTCATGATTAATTAGGGTTGTTGGATTAGTATAGGCTTCATAAACGTGAGACGCTTCCTGTACCCGCACGATTCTCTTTTCAAAAGTAGGATTTTTGACCGTATGGTTTTCCGTAACGACCATTTGTGTCAAAAAACCATCTTCTAGATGTAATCCTATGGGCATCCAAATATCTCGTAATGCCGAAGCACGAGCGCAGTAAAGTTGCCCACATATGTATAGATGTCCTTCGTTGCTAGAAACCGCTACTGATAGCTTTTCTAGCAAATTCTTGTTTTTTTTCAGTTTGACATCTTTAATTGGTCCATCCAAAGACACCCAGTATTCAGGATTTTCAACCAGTGCATCTAGCATCTTTTCGAGGCTAGCTTTAGCATATAGTTGAATATCAGCATCCATGATGCAAAAAAAGTCAGCATCAGGAGCCGAAAATTGATGGACAAATAGATTCCAGGCATTACTTTTTCCTGATTCTTTTACTTCGCAAACTTGCCACTGAAACAAAGTTGGATCGGAATCTTTGAATAGATTTTTCAGGGTATTTCGTGCAACCTCCGCTGTATTATCAGTACAACCATTAGCAACTACAATAACTTCTATACTGTTGTCAGCATTATCTTGGAATAGGCTTTGTTCCCATAAGGAATACAACATATTGGAAATTGATTCTGCTTCATTGTAAGCTAGAATACCCATACTGATTTTCATATAATTGTCTCCAGATAAAAAGATTTATATTTAATGTATAACTTAACATTGATATTTTTAATCGAGGTATAAACTATCTTTTTATTTCCGCTATATATCGCGATTAATTATGAAGATTCTGTGAAATACTCAAATTAATTAATAGGATCAAAACGATTTTGACATTTGTAGCTGAGAGTTGCCTATACACGGTAATAAACTGTCAATTACAATTGCTAATTTGCTGAGCCAAATAAATGCTGCTCTAGTAAATAATGGGACTTTGACAAAAAACTGGGTTCAAAAAGGGGTGAAAGCCTGATATATCAATTGTTTAACTTCAAAACAGGTAAATCCTTAATATATCTGGGTTTCAGGTGATTTTACCTCTTCGAGGTAAAATCGCCGTCTGGTGAGGCTTTCACCCCTTTTTGATAGGGAAAAATTGTCAAAGTCCCGATAATCTGTTAAAACCCACATAACTTTATTAATACCGTTTATAGTTGCGCTGAATAACTTGTTAATCGATATAGCAAAGTGATGGACAATTAACTGATGTTCGATCCTAGAAGGGAGTTAAGAGCTAAAAGCACAAGAAAATACCTTTTGTAGCAAATATTTAAGTATTTCATATTAGATATCTGCTATTTATTCTAAATTTGAAACTAGCTTCAGAAACAATTTCTATGTACTTGTTTTGCCTCGTTTATTTTTGCCGATTTGGCAATTTTTCAATTTATCGTCACTCTATCTAAACAACATGACGGGAATATGAGAACTACGCAGCATTTGGGTCGTAGTACTGCCGATAATCATCTGACGAATACGGCTATGACCATAAGCCCCCATGATTAGAAAGTCAATGTTTCGAGCCGTAATGTATTGCTCGATTTCTGTTTCAGGATTACCCTGTAATAAGCGACAGATGGGATTGAAAGCAGCTCGCTCTAGTGCTTGTCGAGCAGAT
The DNA here is from genome assembly GCA_015207195.1 of Pleurocapsales cyanobacterium LEGE 10410. Classification (GTDB taxonomy): domain Bacteria; phylum Cyanobacteriota; class Cyanobacteriia; order Cyanobacteriales; family Xenococcaceae; genus Waterburya. Next base: position 2,972 of record JADEXJ010000184.1, on the reverse strand, counting down.
TTTAAATGTTCTCTGGCTTTTGCCGTATCACCCGTATCAACAGTGATGATGTGTAATTCTAAATCTCCGATCAGGGAGGATTGAGTCAAATATGGCAAGGCTTTTTGACAGCTTGTTCCTCCGTCATAGGCAAAAAGGATTCGCTCGATTGGTTTAAATTCTCTGGGTGTAACTAAACAGGGTTTGTGACTTGAGCGCACAATTCGTTCTATATTCGATCCCAAATGTTCGGTAGCAAAGCTGGCGTTTTCTCCTCGTTTGCCCAAAACTATTAGATCGCTATCTTTTTCTTGTTCGTGAATCAGATCGACTAAAAAACCAGTCTCGTGGGTTAGTTTGACCTTGTTTATCTGGCGATCGCCGAAAAACTGTTCTGCTTCTTGGAGGATGATTTTGGCTCTTTTATGATTGATCTTTGCTCTGGCTGCTTCTATTTCTACTAACTCCCTTAACAGCTGTTGATAAGAATTGATGCCGATACTACCTGAAAAGTCAGCATTCTGTGCTGCTTGTTCTCCACGGCGATCGGTAACGTAGAGAACTTCAATTGCCACATCTATACGTTGAGCTAACCAAGCTGCGTATTCATAGCTGACACGGGCATAAGCAGAACCATCAGTACACAAAAGAATTTTTTTCATTGTTGCCAATTGTTAATCAATAATCTAGAAACGATCTGGGGGGAATACAAACCAGAGATTTAGAGCGATCGCAGCTAATGTCTGACTAAATCTTCTAAGGAGTCAGATTTATCGTGTACGGCTAGCCGATCAACCAGGGTGGCACTAGCCTCGTTTAAACCTACAACCTGTACTTCGACACCGTTACGGCGGAAATCAATTACTACTTTATCTAAAGCTGCGATCGCCGATTGATCCCACAAATGAGCATGAGTTAGATTGATTTTAACCAGCTCAACATCTTCTTTAAAATCGAAGGCGTTTAAAAATTCATTGACCGAGACAAAAAATATTTGTCCCGCAACGTTGTAAACTCGTTTTTCTCCTTGAAGATTGATTGTGCTATCGACAAATACTAGTTGAGCAATCTTACGGGAGAACAACAAAGCATTTAAAGCAACTCCACTCAAAACTCCAATTGCTAGATTATGAGAAAAAACCGTTATTGCTACAGTGGTTACCATAACCGCAGTTTCGCTACGGGGAATCTTACCAATTTGTCTCAAGGAAGACCAGTTAAATGTACCAATCGAAACCATAATCATAATTGCTACCAATACTGCCATGGGAATTTTTTCCACAAAGCAACAGCGACCATAACGTAAACCATAGCCCAGCTAGAATTAGTCAGACTCAATTCGGGTAGTTGAGCGACAAAAATTAAGATAGCTAGGGCGTTGACAAAGCCGATCATTACCGCCCTGGAAACAAATCTTAGCTGCTTCGCCAGCTTGATTGCAGCCCAAAACAGCTGGAGGATACCTGCCAAAACCGAAGCTGCCAACAAATATTGCAGTCCATTCTCATGATCCGATACTAAGTGAGTCATCAATAGGGCGGTAGCAGCAGTAGCTGCCGAGATCATTCCTGGACGACCGCCAAAAATAGCTGTAACAATAGCAATGATAAAAGAGGCATAGAGTCCTACCTTAGGACTAACCCCTGCAATAATCGAAAAGGAAATTGCTTCGGGAATCAGGGCTAAAGCCACCAAAATACCCGCTAATAAATCGCCTCGATAGTTCCCCGTCCACTCTTTTGATTTAAATAGCTGCAATAGTTTTTCTCCTGGTATTCAAAGCGATCATAGCCACGGCGATCGGCTGAACTTCGCCTTGCTGTTAAACTTAGCGAGCGTATCATCAAAACGCGCTAATACTAAAAACCCAATTTAAGGATCTTACGATATTAGTTTATATTTGTTTATTCAACACAGCATTTATTATTCAAACAAATTCTGGCGTTAGACAAACTATCTTTATTTTCCGAGTCCTCAAACCAGATAGTATAGAAGAAAAATCATCTGCGTTCATCTGTGGATGCTAATACTTATCTCTTCAGCTTAATAAGTTACTACAGCCAATTTTGCCGAAGGAAGATTTCATCTAGGTTAGTCGCGCAGGTTAGTAGAGAGCGATCGCTACCAGAACTTGCTACCAATGACACTCCCCAGGGGGCTTGTTCGTCAGTTAAATAAGGCAGGCTAATTTGCGGTGCGCTGTTCAAACCCGCTGGCGCAGTTAAACCCATCAAGCGAGTACGGTAATCTGACTGTTCTGATGCTGGCACATTTAATAGCGGTGCAGCTCCAGGAGTGGTAGGCATCAGCAATACATGGTTAACGCTAGATATTACCCGTTCGTGCCAAAAATCGATGAATTTTTGGGCTGTAACTTCTGCCTGTTGTTCGTCACTTTCACTTAGCTGCTTGCACCAGGCAAAGCGATCGCCAATCTCAGTAGCAAAATTGGGCTGATGTCGTTCGATCCAGCGACCATGTACGCGCCAAATCTCTCTACCCTGCAACACTCGAAAAGCATGACTAGCTTGGGTTAGATGTTCAATATTGAGATCGATATACTGTAGAGATTTAAATCGATCCTGCCAAGCCTCTAACAATGGCTGACGGGCTTCGATCCAAGATTCGACACCTCCAATGTTGCCTACTACCAAATGAGTTAAATTGCGATCGTTACCTGCTGGCAAAAGAACTTCCGCTGCACGTTTCATCGTAGCTAAATTGCGGGTTAACCAGCCAACAGTATCAAAACGTGGCGACAGGGGAACGATATGCTCGCAGCTAACCGCACCGTGACTGGGACGGAAACCATAAAGACCGTTATAGCTAGCTGGTACGCGAATCGAACCGCCAGTATCAGTACCCAAACCGATGTCGATACTACTTTTTGCTACTGCCACTGCCGAACCGCTACTAGAACCCCCTGGTAGTCGTTCTGGTGCTTGAGGGTTTACTGGCGTACCGTAGTGTTTATTTCCTCCTTCAAGACTGTA
>JADEXJ010000183.1 GCA_015207195.1 Pleurocapsales cyanobacterium LEGE 10410 | reverse complement strand
AAGAAAATACAAACCTGGAGTGCGTCAACCTAACCGTGATGTGATTGGAGAGACGTAATTGTTTTCTCAAAATAGAAACAGTCCCATTTTATGCTTCCATCATTCCCATTTTATGGTTCAAGTTACAGCAATATTCATCATAATTTTGGTCTGGGTTTCGGGAACGTCTTCAAGATCGATCTCTTCGGTGGCATATTCCAACAACCCTTGATAGACTATTCCGCGATCGCCTTCTGCACAGGATATAGTTACTTCCCGTCCATCTTCTAGGGTGCGGGTAGCGTCTCCCGTTCCCACAATGGCAGGTATACCTAATTCTCTACTAACAATTGCAGCATGACAGGTGCGTCCGCCGTAGTCGGTAACAATTCCCGCCACGCGCTTCATAATTGGCACCCAGTCGGGGTCGGTCATTTCCGTAACCAAAATGCTGTTGTCTTTAACCTTATCAATATCTTTAGAACTTTGCACCCGACACACTTTACCCGATGCGATCGCCTCACCAATACTCAACCCTGCTAAGATTTCTTCACCCTCTTCTTTTAACTTATATGTCTGCAAAGAACTTGCCGACCTTTGCGACTGTACGGTTTCTGGACGCGCCTGGACGATATATAGTTCATCTGTATCGCCGTCTTTTGCCCATTCCATATCCATCGGCTGACCGTAGTGAGATTCAATGGCGATCGCCCAACGACCAAGCTGTAAAATCTCTTCATCAGATAACACAAAAGCCTGACGTTCTTTACCCGAAGTATCGATATTTTTAATTGTTTCACTGCCTTCGGTAGCATAAATCATCTTTTTCTCCTTGCTACCTTTGACCTTCTCAATAATAGGCTTGAATCCTTCTTTTAGCAGGGGTTTAAACACCGTATACTGGTCGGGGTTGACCGTTCCCTGGACGACATTTTCACCTAAACCCCAAGCAGCAGTAATAATCGCAGCATCTTTAAAGCCTGTTTCCGTATCAATCGAAAACATGACTCCCGCCGAAGCGCGATCGCTTCTAACCATTTTCTGAATACCCACCGAAAGAGCAACATCGAGGTCGTCAAAACCTTTTGACTTACGGTAACTTATAGCGCGGTTGGTAAATAGCGAAGCATAACACTTGCGACAGGCTGATAATACTTCCTTCTCTCCCGTAACGTTAAGAAAAGTTTCCTGTTGTCCTGCAAAACTAGCTTCGGGTAAATCTTCGGCTGTCGCGCTACTTCTGGCTGCAACATCTACTTCTTCAGTGTCGTATTTCTGACTCAATTCTCGGTAGGCTTGGCGAATCGCTGACTCTACTTCGGGGGGAAACTCCGCCCGATAGAAATGGCGACGAATTGCTTTACCTGTTTCCTCTAAAGATTGTTTCTGGGCTGATAAGTCCTCAATATTAGATTTAATTTGCTCTTTTAAATCGTTATGCTCTAAAAATTGCCAGTAAGCCTCTGCTGTCGTCGCAAAACCGTCGGGTACTCTAACTCCTTCTTCCTTGAGATTGCCAATCATTTCTCCTAGGGAAGCGTTTTTACCCCCCGCAACTTCTACATCTTCGTTAGTTAGATTGGCAAACCAGCGGATATAAGGATTTTTGGCTTGATTCATAGTTGTTGAAGAATAATGTTATTAAGTTTATTTGAAATTGCGATCTAAGTGACAAAAAGCGTTGTGTCTGAGTAAGACCGATAAGTTGCTCGGTGTCTTCGGCAACATCTTCGAGATCGATTTACTCTGTGTTTGCTTGAGGGGCTGGTGTGGTTGTAGTTTGAGTTGTGTCACAGGCAGTAAGCAAAACTAAAGAAAATAATAGAGTGATTACAGAGCAAATCCAATACAGCATCTCTTTTGAATTTAAAAAAACTCGATATTTTTTCTCAATTCGCTTTCGATCGTTTTTCATAGTCTATATTTATCTGTTTTTAGATAATTTTTATCTAAGCTTGAGTAAATCTTAAATAAGAATTTTTTTTCATAAATCTACCTAGAGTTTGGTTTTAAGTTTTAGAGCCAAATTGTTTTTTAAAAATCGAGATTTGCTGCAATATAACTTTGCTAAAATTGTCTGTTTGAAACCATACATTGTTTACATTATTTTAAACTTATCTATTTCTATCTTTAGTAATAGTGCAAGTTTGGAGCTAGTCCATAACATGAGATGTAATAGTTAGATTCGGTCGATTGTTTTGTGGTTTAGCTTCCATAATAAAGCATTTATTTTACGACTCAACAAAATACAATATTTTAAAATTATGTCGCCCTATAAATATAATTGGGACAATTTCTCCAATTCACGGAAATATCGGAAAGAAATAAATAATTATCTCAATCATCTTTTAGATATTGAAACTGATAGTAACAATCGAGCTATTTATATTCCCGATATTGAAATAAAGGAAACCAAAGAGGCTTTTTGTCTTAAGTTTGAAATTCCTGGAATGACCAAACGACAGATAGATTTAGAAATAACTTCTAATGTCGTAACAGTTAGAGGAGAGCGAATTCCTAGAAAAGATGCTGAGGATGAAAAGCTAGTTTTTAGCAGCTTTCATTATGGCAAATGGCAACGTATTATTTTTCTGCCCGTTCCAATTACAGTTCATGGTGCGATCGCCGAATATGCCGATGGCATTCTTAAAATAGTTTTGTACAAGCTATATAGTAAATAGCTTTAGAAAATTTGGTAATTGCTTCTTAGCCGGTAAAGCAAGCGATCGCTTATCAAAACAACAGTCATAAAAACAATCTAAACCGATGAGTATCACCTATAAGATAGCCGAGTTACTCGATTTGTTGGTTCTTCATTCTCCTAATCCTCCCTATTGGCTAGAAATAAAAACTAAGAATCCAACCTGCACCTATTATTTTGGGTATTTTAATCATCCATTGGCAGCTAAATTAATGCAGCAGGGTTATATCCAAGATTTAATCGATGAAAATGCTGTAGTAATAAGTGTAAAAATTCAACGATGTCAGCCAAAACAGCTAACTATTATTGAAGCTGAAGAGAAACCATAAATTTAAACGGTAGATTTCTGTATTAAACCTAACCACTTTGATAGTAAGTCTACTATTTATGCAGAGTCTACTAAAATTAGAACGCTTATTAATTGTGACTTAAGGCGACTTCTTCCATTAGGTAGAGGAAATCGAGCCTTAAGTAGTTTTAAGCTAAAAATGATTATCGATTGTCGCGTAACAGATAAAACTCACATCAGAAGTACATTCAAGAGATTTTCTTCTGAATGTTTGATAAAGAATTAAGCAATAAATTATGCAAGGATTTAAATTAGGTTCGATTTCTGGATTTGAGATTAGAGTAGACCTATCTTGGCTACTAATTTTCTTTTTAATCCTCTGGACATTAACGGTAGATTTGTTCCCCTTCAACTACCCAGGACTCTCTAACGCTACATACATAGTGATGGGTGCATCTGGAACAGTCTTATTTTTCACATCTTTATTACTCCACGAAATTTCCCATTCTTTGGTAGCAAAAGCCAAAGACATTCCCGTAGAAGGCATCACATTATTTGCTTTTGGTGGCGTATCACGTACCCGAATGGATGCAGAAACTCCTGGAGATGAATTCCAAATTGCGGTAGTTGGTCCTTTAACTAGCCTGGCACTGTCGGGAGTATTTGCCATAATTTCTTATACTGGCGAAAATGCAGGGTGGAATGTAGCTGTAACTGGAGTTGCTGCTTATCTTGCCTGGATTAATCTGGTTCTTGCCATTTTTAACCTGTTACCAGGATTTCCTCTTGATGGCGGACGTTTATTTCGTTCTACTGTATGGAAATTCACTAACAATCTACAAACTGCTACCCGCGTGGCATCCATTGGCGGAAGAATATTGGGCTTTAGCTTAATTGCCTTTGGTTTTTGGCAGTTATTTAGTCCCATTCCCAATTTGATTGGTGGACTGTGGTTAATTTTAATCGGCTGGTTTTTAAACAATGCAGCAGCAGCCAGCTATCGAGAATTGGTCTTACGTACTATGTTAGAAGGTTCTCGCGTTCGTGAAGTAATGACGATGAAACCCGAAACAGTGACAGCCGATCTTACGCTACAAGAATTGATGGATAATTATTTTTTCAATCGCTACTACGAGTCCTTTCCCGTAATGGAAGAAGGTCATCCCATCGGCATGATTACCCTCAATCAACTCAAGGAAGTACGTAGACAAAATTGGTCGCAGCGCACCGTTGAAGAAACCATGATTCCCATCGAGGAAATTAGCGTCAGTCCCAAGCAAGATGTAGCAAAGGCTCTAACTCAGATGGGAGAAGCGCGATCGCGACGGCTACTAGTTACTACAGATGGTAACTTAGAAGGTATTATTTCCTCGACAGACATATCCAACTGGTTGCAACGCCAGCATGAGTTTGGTGATTCTCTACCCGAAAGAAAAACCGCAACCGAACAGCGGGTGATGGAAATGCAGTCTAGTCATTAAACATTGAACATTGAACAATAGGGGCAAATCATGGTATAGGGTGGTGCTATGTGGAAACCGTTACCAATGATGCGAAAGAAATCGAGCGGGGGTTGAGAAAAGATACCTATCAAATTAAAACGATGGGAAAAAGAGTACAGCCTGCTGCCCGTCCTGTAGGTGAGGGTATTTATGAAATTGTCAGACATTGCGGTAACACTAATTTAGCTAGATTATAAAGATTAATGTTCAATGTTCAATGTTAAATGTTCGACAGCGACCCAAATTTTCAGGCGATCGCCAACTTAGTATCAGATCTGCTGTGGTGTAACGATCGCCAGGGCAATATCTGGTATAACCAACGCTGGCTAGAATACACGGGACAGACGCTAGCAGAGGATTATGAGTATGGGTGGCTCGACGCAATTCATCCCAGCGATCGCACCCACTCCTCGATCGATTTTCAGAATGCGTTAGCTGAAGGGCGTTTTCTGCAACAAGAACTCCGCCTTCGCGCTGCATCGGGGGAATATCGCTGGTTTTCGGTTCGCGTCGAATTCCAAAGGGATGAGTCAGGGCGCATCACACATTGGTTCGGCGTAGCTACAGAGATTCGCGATCGCCGAATTGCACGAGAACAATTACAGGGTTCGTCAGAACTGTTGCCCAAGATAATCGAGCATTTGCCAGTTGGAGCGGTGTTTGTGGTCGATCGCCATCTGCGCTACCTGCTTGCCGAAGGAGAAGCTCTACACAGTGCGGGATTTAAACCCGAAGATCTGGTAGGGCGAACAATTTATGAAGTAATTCCCCCCGAACTTATTCCCGAACACGAAGAGTTATATGAGATCGGTTTTGGGGGAGAGTCATTCACGCGAGAACACAACGCCCACGACTCGACATATGTATCTCGTGGTACTCCTCTACGGGACGCTAACGGTGAAGTTTATGGGGTGCTGGCGGTTTCTTACGACATAACCGAGCGCAAACGAGTAGAAGAAGAATTACGTCTTGCTGCCGAACTAAATGCTTTTCGAGTTATTCTGTCAGATGCCCTGCGATCGCAGAGCGATCCAGTTGAGATTCAGGGAGAAGCTGCCCGCGTCTTGGGGGAACACCTCAAAGCCGATCGGGTGATGTATGGTGAAGTTGAGAAAACCGATGAGGTTGCTGTCGTTCGTCGCGATTACTGTCGTGAGAAAGTGGCTACTGCGGTTGGGCAATATCGGTTCGATAATTTTGGCGGTTATATTATTAAAATGATGCGCGATGGCATTACCGTTAAGGTAGCAGATGTCAAGGTAATGCCCAAACATAGCGATACTGAGTTGGCAAAGTATGAAGCCGTAGGAGTTCGCGCTTATATAGCCGTACCTCTAATTAAAGAAAATCGCCTTGCTGCTTATCTGGGGGTCAATCAATTGAATCCACGAGAATGGACACCCCAGGAGGTCGCCCTAGTGGAAGAAACCGCCGAGCGTACCTGGGCAGCAGTAGAACGCGCCTGCACCGAAACCGCTTTACAAAAATCGGAAGCAAAATATAGTGCGCTGTTTAATTCGATTGATGAGGGCTTCTGCATTGTCGAAGTGTTGTTCGACGCAGATAGAATACCCTTTGACCACCGTATTCTACAGGCGAATCCCACCTTCGAGAAACATAGTGGCATCAGTAACCCAGAAGGCAAAACCGCCAGCGAACTAGCACCAGGAATAGAGCAGTATTGGAATGACCTTTACGCCCAAGTAATTAAAACGGGAGAAGCGATCCGCACCGAAATGCATTCTGAAGCTCTCAATCGTTGGTTTGGGGTGCTAGTCTCGCGGATCGATGAAGCTCGAATGAATCAAGTTGCGATCCTATTTACTAATATTACCGATCGCAAACGTCGCGAACAAGATCGAGTCATGCTTTTGGAAGTGTCTCAGGAGTTAGTTAGTCTCGATAACATCGCGGAAACTATGAATAGCCTCGGCAAAAAGATCGGGCAGTATTTTGGGGTGAACCAGTGTGTGTTTAGCGAACTTAGCGAAGATTTTGAGATCTCAGTGACAAATTACGGCTGGAACGTCGAAGGTTCGCCTTCGCTCATCGGCAGGTATCGGATGGGGGATTTTCTCACGGATGAGCAAATCGAGGCGCAAATGGCTGGCGAGGTATCGATCGTTAACGATACCCAAACCGATCCGCGTGTCAGTGCCGAGGGTTATAGCATGCTTGGTATCCGTTCATTTGTCATCGTACCGTTAGTACGTAACAATTGGCGGTTTATGCTTTCTCTTATTGACGATGAACCTCGACAGTGGCGCGAGGATGAAGTGGACTTGATGCAGCAAATAACCAACCGCATCTGGACACGGCTGGAACGGGTTCGTGCAGAAGCAACAATACGCGAGTCGGAACTACAGCGAGTTCGAGAACAGTCAGCCCGTGAAGAAGAACAACAACGCGCTGAAACCCTGGCAGAACTCGATCGCGCTAAAATTCAGTTTTTTAGCAACGTTTCTCATGAATTTCGCACACCTCTAACTCTTTTGCTAGCTCCTCTACAGGATGCTCTAGAGGATCTTAAGCATCCCCTACCCAATCCCCATCGGCAACGATTAGAACTGGCACGGCGTAACGGTCTGCGTCTCCTTAAGCTAGTTAATACCCTGCTGGACTTTTCCCGTGTAGAGGAAGGGAGATTACAAGCCAACTACGAATCTACAGACCTAGCTAGCTATACGGTGGAGTTAGCAAGTACGTTTCGTTCGGCGATTGAGAATGAAGAATTACACTTAGTTGTAGATTGTCCCCCCTTACCCGAACCAATCTACGTAGACCGTCAGATGTGGTCGAAAATTGTCTCTAACTTGCTTTCTAATGCCTTTAAGTTTACCTTTACGGGAATTATATCTATTTCCCTTAAGCTTATAGCAACTGAAACTTCGGATATGCCAGCAAATAGGGCAGAGTTAAATAGAAGGCAGATGGCAGATGGCAGATGGCAGAAGGTCAATTGTTCGGATGGGGATTTCGACCCCAACCGAACCAAGACAACGTATAGACGATGGGGATTTGAACTCCAAAGGGATAAGTTTGAAGGAGATCCTTCTGCCATCTGCCCTAGTAGCGAAGCGTCTTCTGCCTTCAGGAGCGAAGCGACGTTAATAGTCAGCGATACGGGTACGGGCATTCCTGCTGAAGAGTTACCCTACATATTCGAGCGATTCTATCAAAGCAAAGGAACAAGGGGACGCAGCTATGAAGGTTCTGGTATTGGTTTATCTCTAGTGCAGGAACTAATCAAGCTACACCACGGCGAGATAACAGTCAGCAGCGAAGTAGATCGGGGTACGACTTTTAGAGTTACTCTGCCTACTGGATCGGCGCACTTACCCCCAGAACATTTAGAAAATGCTTCTATACCAAGCTCTACAGCCATGCCAAGCAGCTTATTCGTGTCAGAAGCCGAGCATTGGCTGTCTGAAGAAAGTACGGTTGAATCTCAAAATTTAGAATTTAACGCCCAGCGAATCCTAATTGTAGACGACAACGGGGATCTGCGTAACTATCTCCAACGCCTGTTAAGTAAACATTACCAAGTAGAAACCGCCAATGATGGATTAGCTGCCCTAACTGCTATTCGCCAAGCAACCCAGAGTTATGACCTGGTGCTGGCAGATATCATAATGCCCGTTATGGATGGACTAGAGTTATTGCGATCGCTCCGCACCGATCCCGATACCCAGGACATTCCCATTATCTTACTCTCTGCCCGTGCGTCAGAAGAATCAGAGATTATAGGCTTAGAAGCAAAAGCGGATGACTATTTATTCAAACCCTTCTCCGCAAAAGAATTACTCGCACGAGTCAAGACCAACCTCGAACTGACCCAGATGCGACGAGAAGTAACCTACCGCAAACAAGTTACGCAGGAAATTCAAGCCCTTAACAAAACGTTAGAATATCGAGTGCAAGAGCGCACCGCCCAACTAGAAGCCATTAACCAAGAACTAGAGGCGTTTTCCTATTCCGTATCCCACGACCTACAAACCCCGTTAAGCTACATCAGCAGCTTTGGCGAAAAGCTACAGGCAAAACTTAAATCCACTCACCTCGATCCTACTAGCCAGCGATATCTTAAGATTATGGTGGAGTCCGCCGAGCGTTGCCAAGAAATGGTGCAGAACCTGCTAGAGTTCTCCCGCCTGGAACAGACTCAAATGCAACGCACCTCAATCTCGATGGAGCAGTTAGTACAGCAGGTACGCCAACAACTGCAACCAGAACTAGAAGGGCGATCCCTGCAATGGCAGATCGAATCATTACCAGAGGTTCGGGGAGATAGAGAAATGCTGCGGTTAGTTTGGCAAAACTTATTTTCCAATGCCGTCAAGTATACACGCGACCGCACTCCTGCCAAAATTACCGTTGGCAGCTTCCAGCGCAATGGCGAAACTATTTTTTTTGTTCGAGATAATGGAGTAGGATTTGACATGAAGTATCGCGATCGGCTATTTACCCTCTTCCAACGCCTGCATTCACAAGAATTCCCTGGCACGGGAGTCGGACTGGCGCACGTCCGTCGCATCATTCATCGACATGGAGGAAAAATATGGGCAGAAAGCGAAATAGGTCAAGGCGCAGTCTTTCATTTTACAGTAAACAGTAAACAGTAAACAGTAAACAGTTGGTAGGGTGAGCAAATTTTCCCCGATAGCAACGATTGAGAACAAGTTATTTTTGCCCACCTTACTTTTGATAACTGCTCATTTATAACTACTTATTAATAAATGTTAAAGTTCCTTTTATTAGAGGACAGTCCTCTCGACGCTGATGTTACCCTAGCCACGCTGATTGATGGCGGTATTGACTGCGAACTGTGGCAGGTGGATACTCGCGATGAATTTGTTACGGCTTTGGAGGGCGATCGCTTCGATCTAATTTTGGCAGACTATGCCCTACCAGGTTTTGATGGTGCTTCAGCACTAAATATTGCTCGCTCTATTTGTCCTGACGTACCGTTTATTTTTGTCTCTGGTAGTTTGGGAGAAGAATTGGCGATCGAATCAATCAAACAGGGAGCTACTGACTATGTTCTCAAGCAGCGGTTAGAGCGGTTAGTGACTTGTGTTTATAGAGCTTTACGAGAAGCCCAAGGAGAACGCGATCGCCAACGGATGGTGCGAGCTGTACGTGAAAGTGAAGCACGATTTAGATGTTTTGCCAAAAACAGTAGAGATGTTATTTGGATTACCGATGCTCGTGAATATCGGCTGATTTATGTTAGTCCGTCTTATGAGGAGGTTTGGGGACGTTCTGCCGATGAGATATACAGGGATTTAAATAATTTTCTCGACTCCCTTCACCCAGAGGATCGCGATCGCGTTTGCACCAGTTGGCAGCAGTGTAATCAAGAAGTAGTTATTCAGGAATATCGTGTTATTCGACCCGATGGAGCGACAATCTGGATTCGCGATCGCGGTTTTCCCATACGTGACGAGGCAGGTAATTTACTCTATATAGGTGGCATCGCTGAAAATATTACAGAGCGCAAGCAAGCAGAAGCAGAGCGGGAACAGCTTTTAGAACGAGAACGGACAGCAAGAGAAGAAGCAGAAGAAGCCAACCGCATTAAAGATGAATTTTTGGCAATTGTCTCCCACGAACTGCGATCGCCGCTCAACCCGATTGTCGGCTGGACGACGCTGTTGCAAACTCAGAAGTTGGATCGAGACAGGACCGATCGAGCCCTGAATATTATTGCCCGAAATGCCAAATTACAAGCCGAACTAATTGAGGATCTGCTTGATGTATCGCGAATTCTACGGGGTAAACTCAGCCTGAATCTTACTAAGGTGGATCTAGCTCGGATAATACAGGCAGCAATAGATACAGTAAGGTTGGCAGCAGAAAGCAAGTCTATCCAAATTCAAACTACGCTCGAACCAAATATCAGTATGGTGTCGGGAGACTCCAACCGATTACAGCAAGTATTTTGGAATCTGCTTTCCAACGCGATTAAGTTTACCCCAGCAGAAGGACTAATAGAGATTTGCTTAGAAAATCTTGGCTCTACCGCACGAGTTACCGTTAGCGATACGGGTAAGGGAATCGATCCTAACTTTCTACCTCATATATTCGACTACTTCCGTCAAGAGAATGGTGCTACTACACGCCAATTTGGGGGACTGGGATTAGGACTGGCAATTGTTTATAATTTAGTCCAACTCCACGACGGAACTATTAAAGCAGACAGTCTAGGGGAAGGACAGGGAGCAACTTTTACCGTAGAACTTTCCTGCACTAACAGTTTTCCCCAGCCAGAGCCAAATCTAAAGTCCGAACTAACTGAAGATTTGAGCGGAATTGAGATTTTAGTAGTCGAAGACAATCGCGACACCCGCGAAATGATAACTTTTCTACTCGAACAATATGGCGCAAGAGCGATCGCCGTTGACTCGGCACGAGCTGCCCTCAATACTTTAACCCATTCTCAGCCAGACATATTGCTTAGTGACATCGCCATGCCAGAAATAGATGGCTATATGCTGCTGCGACAGGTCAGAGCCTTGCCACCAGAACGGGGGGGAAACATTCGGGCGATTGCACTGACAGCATTTGCAGGAGAAATTGACTATCAACAGGCAATGTCAGCAGGTTTTCAACAACACCTTGCCAAACCAGTCGAGCCAGCTAAGTTAGTTAAAGCGATTATCAGTCTGACAATGAATAATGAATAGGGAATAGGGAACAGTGAACAGGGATCGGGAAATAAGACACATGACAGATAAAGGTTTTGAATCACAGCGCGTACGCGCAGATCGTCGTAAGACGACTGGGACGCATTAGCGTTCGTGGATTTTATCAAGATAGCTTGAAATTACTTAGGGCTTGCTGAAAAAGTCTGAGTAAAACATTAGTTCTCTTGGTGATTTATTCAACAAGCCAGTCATCATATTTAATAATTATCAATTAATGTTTAAAATATAATTTATATTAATAACAAAGCTCT
>JADEXJ010000182.1 GCA_015207195.1 Pleurocapsales cyanobacterium LEGE 10410 | reverse complement strand
TCTTGGCGAATCTAAGACAGATAACTGTCTGGTAGCTGCAATTACTGAAATTAGTACCCAAAACTATCAGGCTGAATGTAGCGCGATCGCCATTTCCCCCAGTCTTGATGCCAAACAATATCAAGTCTTAAAAAAACGGCTGATTAAATCTTTGGGCGATCGCCGTCAACTGAGAAAATACGAACTGCAACAGCGTTATCATTTGCCCATTACCCCTGAACTAGTATCCTTGGACGATGAAGGATGGTATCAAAAGCTGAGAATACATTACTTCCTGACCGTTGGTCGTTCCTACTTGGCGGATCGAGATGCCAAAGTCGCCCGTAAGCTAATCGAACAGGGGAACGGTAGTTTATTTTTGCCTGATTTTAACAGTTCTCAGCTAGGAGCAATTGTTGGAACATTAGAAATTTTAGGGATTCCCGTCTTGTTGCAGGATCTTACCAGAGAACTTCGTAATACAGATCTCGACTTACAGTCTTTAGCAGCGATCGCCCACTCTAATCGTCAGGAGATCAAAACCATTTTAAATATTGGGATAGCTAAAAACCATAGTCCCATAACTATTGTTAGTCGTCTTTTGAGTAAAATTGGTTGCAAAATCAAATGTTTGCGTAATGAGAGTCAAAATAAAAAGCGAGTCAGAGTATATCAAATTCTCGATTCTCAAGACGAACGAGAACGGGTATTCACTCATTGGCTGAGTATCGATCGCCAACGCCCAGGTAATTCCCTATTTTGGTCGGGCGATCGTGTCTCTAACTCTGCTCAGTCAACAGCTTGCCAGAACGGACGAGATTATTTACAACTCAGCTTAGATGTTTGATTGCTCGTAAATAATAAGTAATAAGTAATAAGTAATAAGTAATAAGTAATAAGTAATAAGTAATAAGTAATAAGTAATAAGTAATAAGTAATAAGTAATAAGTAATAAGTAATAAGTAATTTGAATCAAACTACAGTTTTCTACGTGGACGGGGTTTCTTTCATCACCAAGTTATTACGATGCACCACCGTATCTGCACTGTCATAACCCAAAATCGAGGCAATTTCTGACGAGTGACGACCTTTAATTTGTTCGATCTCGCTACTACTGTAGTTGACTAAACCCCGACCCAATTCGATACCTTCTCGATTACATAGCTGTACGGCATCAGAAGCCGAAAATTCTCCTGTAACGGCAATAATTCCCGCAGGTAGTAAAGATGTTCCCTTGTGAGTAATGGCTTTGACCGCGCCCGAATCTAAATAGAGTTTGCCCATGGGAATCAAACCATAGCTAATCCACCGTTTACGGGCGTTATCGGACTTTGGGTGAGGCTCAAACTGTGTTCCGATATCTTTGCCCTGTAATATTTCAACAATATTTTGGGGCTGTTTTCCCTGAGTAATGACGGTTTTGACTCCCGTACTGGTGGCAATACGTGCTGCTGCTAACTTGGTTGCCATTCCTCCCGTTCCCCACTGAGAACCACTAGAGCCTGCATCGATCTGTAGTCGAGCAAATTCTTGGTTGCTAACCAGCTTAATTGGCTGGGCGTTGGGGTCTGTTTTAGGATCGGCAGAATACATTCGATCTACGTCGGTTAACAAAAATAACCAGTCTGCCTCAACTAAGCTGGCAACCAAAGCAGATAGAGTATCATTATCGCCAAATCTTAATTCATCTACGGCGATGGTGTCGTTTTCGTTGACGATGGGAATTACCCCTAAATCTAATAGTTCTCCAAAAGTATTGAAAGCATTAACATAGGTATTGCGTTCGACTAGCTCTCTTCGGGTTAACAAAACTTGGGCGATTGCCTGTTGTAAACTACTAAAGAGATCGTCATAAATCCGCATTAAACGTCCCTGTCCTACTGCTGCTACAGCCTGCTTTAATGCCATTTTACGAGGACGTTCGGCGAGGTTGAGTCTGGCACACCCTACTCCCACCGCCCCAGAGGAAACCAGCACCACCCGATGTCCTAAAGAACGTAAATAACTCAAAGTTTCTACTAGAGAAGCGATAGTAGCGATCGCAATTTGCCCCGTTGGTTGGGTCAGACTAGAAGTACCGATTTTTATTACTATTGTCTGAGGCTGATTAATCATCGATCTCTAATATTTTAGATGCGTAAATTGCATATGTAAAATTCTTTAAACACATATGTCAGAGAATTCGTGTTTTATGCTACGAGTATGAGGTGAAAATAGAACCATAATAAATCAAGATTAGATTAAAGTTTGCTCGACTATTCAGAAAAATTATTGTAAGTGTGAGAGTGGCGATCGCGTGACCTATAGTAAATCAGAAACCGCATCGAATCAATTATCTTTATCTACTAAAGAATTACTCAACTTAGGCTCAATTGCAGCCCAACAACAGGATTGGTTACAGCTCAGCAATTATCTTAAACTGTTGCCTAGAGGGGGAACTCGTAGCAAAGCTGGCTTATTTATCCTAAGTAAAGAAGATTGGCAAACAGCGTTAGATTTAGCGATCAAAATGCTAGTTGAAGCCGACTTTCAGCATAAATGGGAAATAACCAAACTACTTCCCAGTTTTGGCGAATCAGCCATACCATTTTTAGCCACCCTCACCAAAGATGAGGGAATAGAAATAGAGATCCGCTGGTTTGCTTGCCAAATATTGGGTAATTTTGAACATCAACTAGTTGTCGTAACTTTAATCGAACTACTCCAGCAAACCACCGATGAAGAACTAATCGCCATGGCTGGAAAGACCTTAACTAGAATAGGTAAGGGGGCGGTCCAGGCTTTAGTAGAACTATTGTCTCAACCTAAATATAGAGCTTTAGCGGTGCAGTCTTTATCTTATATCCGCACTACGGAAACTATCGAACCTTTGCTGACAATTGTTATCGACTCCGAACCCGAACTACGTACCACTGCGATCAAAGCACTAGGTAGTTTCCACGACCGCCGTGTTCCTCCTGTTTTAATTACCGCACTCCAAGACATTGCCAGCAGCGTGAGAAAAGAAGCTGCGATCGCTTTGGGGTTTCGTCCCGAACTCTGTCAAGAATTAAGCTTGGTGGCTCACTTGCAACCTCTGCTGTACGACTTGAATTTGGAAGTATGTCGTCAAGCAGCAATTTCTTTAGGAAGAATGAAGCAAACAGCAGCAGCCACGGCACTATTTGAAGCCCTCAAAGCAGATACAACTCCCGTTAGTTTGAAGCTAGACGTGATTAAAGCCCTGTGTTGGAGTGAAATACCTTTGGGAATTGACTATTTAAACCAAGCACTAGCTAATTCTAATGATTTAATATCTCAAGAAATTATTACTGCTTTAGGTAGGGTTGCTCCTGAGTTACAACAGCTAGCATCTCAAGGGTTACTAGACTTTTGGCAAAACCATCACATCAATTCACCCCAGCTCAAACAGGCTTTAGCCACATCTTTGGGAGCATTACGCTGTAATTGCGCTCGACCAATTTTAGAGCAGCTTGCAGATGACGAAGAGCGTAAGGTCAAACTTCATGCCCTTTGCGCTTTAAAAAAACTTGTCTGATAAAAGATCTAAGAAAAAATTTGAGAACACCTCGCAATTCAAAATTGTTTTGATACTATTTAGATAGTTCAGAATTATAAAAACTAAGGCACAAGAGAATATTTATTATTGCTCGCATATTCCTTAGTTGAGTAAGGCATTGTTGAAGACTTTATTAGTCGGTTGGCGATCGCGAATGTAGATCGGGTCAAATTTGTGTGATTCGTCATCCACTTTAAATCATGGAACAAAGCGGGACTATGCTCCGCCCAACGCCAAATTACCCATCTAGTCCCTATAAAATTATTACTCTAGTACCAAAAGAGGAGCAAAATCATGTCTGATTTAAATCGTGGAATTATGAAGTTTGACGGCGCAGATAAGCCCGTTGTAGTAGCTGTATCGGCTGTCTTAATCTTTGGCGGTATCCTGGCACTAATTTTTTGGGCATTGAAATCGGCTTATGTAGTCTAGTTTTGGTGAATAGCACGGTGAAAGACTTTGAGAAAAATAGCTAAATACTATTTTTTGTGAGAACTATTGTAATCCTATGCTATGATTATTAACCGTGACGTAAATGGGTCGATGCCCGAGTGGTTAATGGGGGTGGACTGTAAATCCACTGGCTATGCCTACGCTGGTTCAAATCCAGCTCGGCCCACTAATATTTTTTGAATTGCAACCAGCCGAGAGACTTTAGCAGTTAGTAGATGAACCTTCAGTCAATCAGTATTTTGAGACTCTTAATGCTCTAGAAGATATTCTAGTTAAACCTTGTTGTCTATTAACTGAAATGAGAGAAGAAATTCGTAATTTAATTAATTGTCATTGGCTCAAGTATTCAATTTTTTCGGATTCTTTCTAAATCGGATTTAATTTAGTATAAAACCATGTTTGGCTGAATAGCCAGCAGCGGTGTTGTTTGGCTACTAAGATTAAGCTTAAGCTTATTTTTTATTTTTTGAGTCGTTCTTAGTTAAAGTACTGTTCTCAGATTTAGAACAAGCTGAAGACTGACGAGGAATGAACTTTTTAATAATTAATAAGCAGTTTTGCTGCTGGTCTGTGCGATAGTAGTCTAGACGATCGCAAACTTTATTTAGAATAGGAATACCACGACCGCTAGCAAGCCAATCATCATGTTTTTGAGCAGTTTCAGTAATAAAACCATGAAGATCGAAAATAGAGCCATAGTCCCAAATTCTGATTTCTAGGGCGGTTTTCCTTAACTGTACTTCAATCGTAATGGGAACATCTGAGGACAAATTTTTATGGGCGTGCTTTACGGCATTAGTAAACCCTTCAGCTAAAGCTAATCTACACTGTAGCCAGTCTCGAAGAGGTATGGAATCTTGATAAACTTGATTAAATTTAGATAATACTAAATCTAATGCTTTTAAGTCGCTAGGGACTTTGATTGTGATACTTCGTAAGACTTTCAACTTCTGCGCCTCGAGCGAACCATAACAGGCAAAAATATTGCTACAGTATTTGTTTTAGGGTGATTGCTTACTTGAATTGATCGTCAGTCATGATAGTGTAATTTTCATTACACTTATATTTTGCTTTTTTTTTAGTATGCTCAAGTAAATGATGATTTTTGATTAATAATCTTTAGTTTAACAAGGCAACCTAGCTTTTGCTTAGAGAATACTCGACAGCTTAAGTAAAGATAATTGTCATAACCTTCAGTCATCAAATGGAAAAGTTATCAACTTAACTATGGCTCAAATTTTGATTATTGACGATGATTCTGCAACTCAACTAGTCTTAGAAAGAACTCTGAGCGTGCAGGGTTATGATATTACCCTAGCAAGTGATGGTGAGGAAGGATTAATTAAAGCCAAAGCAATTTGTCCAGCTTTGATCATTTGTGACTGGATTATGCCTCGCAAAAATGGCTTGGAGGTCTGTTCCCAGATCAAATCTACACCCGAACTATCCACTACGTTTTTTATTCTCTTAACTTCCTTAGATTCGGTAGAGGATCGAATTAAAGGCTTAGATGCTGGTGCAGATGACTTTTTGTGCAAGCCGATTGAAATGAATGAGCTTAAGGCTAGAGTTAGAGCAGGATTGCGTCTCCATCAGTTGAGTAAAGATCTGCAAAATCAAAAGCAGTTGCTAGAAGCAGAACTAGCAGAAGCAGCAGAATATGTTAGCACTATTTTGCCCGAACCCCTCCAGCATCCATCTTTATGTATTAATGCCTGCTTTGTGCCTTCGCGACAGCTGGGAGGAGATAGCTTTGATTATTTTTGGTTAGACGATCGCCATTTGGTTTTTTATTTATTGGACGTTTCAGGACATGGTTTGAGGGCAAGCCTGCCTTCTTTGGCGGTGATTAATTTACTAAGGTCTCGTGGCTTGAATAATGTAGATTACTACCAACCCGATTCGGTTTTGCGTGGCTTAAATCAGACTTTTCAGATGAGCGATCGCAACGACAAATATTTTACCATCTGGTATGGTGTTTATAATCAGCAAGAGCGTCGCCTCACCTATTCTAGTGCAGGACATCCCCCAGCAATTCTCTTAACGCAAACCAACACAACCTGGGAAAAACGCCTCAAAACACCTGGAGTACCCGTTGGGATGTTTCCCGATATTAAATACGTTAACGCTTCTTGTAATATTGCTGCCAATTCTAGCTTATATGTGTTTAGTGACGGAATTTATGAAATCGACCAACAGACCAACTCTCATTGGGGATTAGATCGATTAATTGACTTGCTTAAGAAGTATCAACAGACACCAGAACGAGATTTGGGGCGTTTGTTACAGTACGTCAGAAACTGGCATCCTAACTTCCAGTTTGAAGATGATTTATCTATTTTACAGATAGATTTTTCGTGAACTAGCGATCGCTTCAGCAAACGGGAGCAAAGCTGATGTTAAATATATAATCACTTTTATATAATTACTTTGAAACAAAAATTACCAGGGCAATTGTGAGCCATCCCAAGAAAAGAATTCTCCACTATCTTTGATGGATAAACCAGCAATTACTTTAGATAATAGCTCGACAGTATGCTCGACGGGAAAAAGCTTACCTGGGGGAACGTTTTTTTGAAATGGTCGAGAAAGCCTGGTGTCGGTAGTGCCTGGGTGTAAGGCTACGACAATCGTTTTGGGACAGCGACGACTATATTCGATCGCCGTAGTCTTGAGCAACATATTTAAGGCTGCTTTAGAAGCGCGATAGCCATACCAGCCTCCAAGACGATTATCACCAATGCTGCCGACTTTAGCGGAAATACAGGCAAAAATACTGCGATCGCTCTTGTTAAATAAAGGCATTAAATGTTTAGCTAGTAATACAGCCCCGATACTATTAACCTGAAAGGAATAAATTAGATTTTCAGCGTTGATTTGTCTGAGGCTTTTTTCTGGAGATAAGTTTTCTTCGTGAAGTACTCCAACACAGTAGATAGCTAAATGGAGCTGCTTTGACTCCTGAATCTTGTGAGCTGCTGCTGCTATCTGAGATTCGTCGGTGATATCAACCTGGAGACATTCTAGGCGATCGCGATGCTGTTGTTCTAAAGCAAGCAAGTCCCTAGCCGTCTGTTTACTGCGATAGGTGGCATAGATCTTCTGAAGATTATCCTGCTGCAATAAGGCACGAACGAATCCTAACCCAATTCCCTGGCTCGCCCCTACAATTAAGGCATTAATTCGATTTATTTCTGGTAGCACTTTTCTTGAGTTAGTTTTGATAATTTCTACTTAAGTTATAAATTGTAAGCTAATAACTCGAATTACTTACTCTAAGCTATGAGTTAGACTTGCAATCTTCTCAGCAAAAGCTATATTTAAAACACAAAGTTTGTTAATTTGTGGTGTAAGGATAATGATTAAAACAACTGTACTAGCTGGTCTTTTAGCCTTGGCTTTACCTTATGGAGCGAGAGCAGAGAGTGTCAATGTAGAAAAATACAATAAATATCAGGTTTCCTGTAGTGAAGCTGGAGCCTGTAATGATTTTAAGGTTACCTTTGAAGAAAGCGATCGAATAGCACAGACTCGCCGAACCAGAACTAGAAGAACTCGTAGCAGTAATCGTCTGTTTGAAGATTATTATGTAGGGGGTAGTGCAGGTCTATTATTTGGAGACGATCTAAACCTAGGTTTTCAGGGCAGTATCTTTGGCGGTACTTGGTATAACGAATATATTGGTGGAGACCTAGAATTTACTTTTGGCTTTGCTGGATTGGATAATATTGATGATGAGAGTGCCACAATTTTAGGTTTTTTCCTAAATCCTCGATTTCAGTATCAGTTTGACAACAGCCAGATAACTGCATTTGTTAGTCCAGGAATCGGTTTGGGCTACGCTGATGCCTTAGACGACAGCGATACAGATTTTGCTTTCCAAATCAAAGCAGGAGCAAGCTACCCCGTGAGAGAAAATCTTGACGCTTTTATCCAAGGTAGATTTCAAACCACAAGCCAATTCGATCCTTTTACGATTGAATTAGGGGCTGTTTACGATATCTCCAGATAATATCAGTCAAGACTAGCATGGTGAAACGAAGACTTTTACGGTTAATAGTCCGAGATTAATTTTTTGAAGCTGAGGTATTTTTACCTTGGCTTTTTTGTTACGACGATATTTTAATGATCTGTGTTAATTTTTGTAAAATACTGGTTTCTAAAGCTAGAATCCTTGAGAATCCGACCATAGACTAGAGACTAATGCAAAGATACTAAATAGAATTATTTTTATACGAGGGCGTTGTCATAAAGCATGATTCCGTTGCAGCTAACTTTAAAAAACTTTTTGAGTTATCGAAATGCTACCTTGAACTTTCGAGGATTACACACCGCCTGTATCTGTGGCGCGAATGGTGCGGGCAAATCATCACTCCTTGAAGCAATTACCTGGGTAGTTTGGGGGAAAAGCCGTGCTGCTACCGAAGATGATGTAATCAACGGAGGGGCAAAAAACGTCCGTGTCGATTTTGACTTCAACTGTAACAATCAAACCTATCGGGTAATTCGATCGCGTACCAGAGGTAGAAGTAGTTCTTTGGAATTTCAGATCGAAACCAAAGCGGGGAATTTCCGTTCGATTACCGCCAAGGGGTTACGAGCGACTCAAGATGAGATTATTTCCTGTTTAAAACTAGACTACGATACTTTTACCAACTCTGCCTATTTACGCCAGGGAAGAGCAGATGAATTTATGCTGCGTCGCCCTAGCGAACGCAAACAGATTCTGGCGGATTTATTAAAGTTAGAGCGTTACGAGCAACTGTCGGGCAAAGCTAAAGACACGGCGAAGGAATATAAGGGCAAGATCGAACAGCTAAAGCAAAATTTAGAGCCTTTAGAAATAGAGTTGGCTAGCAGAAAAGAGATTGCAGCCGAGTTGGAACAAACCACAGGAGAATTAAGCAAACTACAAGCCTTACAAGATAGCGATCGCGCTTTGCTACAGCAGCTACAGGCGATTGAATATCAGCGACAGACATGGGAAAAGCAGCTAAGCATACAGCAAACCCAGTATCAGAACCTGACTCAAGATTGCGCTCGCGCTACTAAAGATATTGATGCTCTCAAAGGACAACTGGCATCGCTAAACAATTTAATTGAACAAGAATCAGAAATTGTTAGTGGTTACGATCGGCTATTGGCTTGGCAAACCCAAGAAAAAGAATTGTCCCATAAGTTTGCAGTTCACCAGGAAGCGCAGCAGCAGAAGCAGCAGTGGGAAAAACAGCTATCCCAGCAGAAGAACCAGCTAAATTTACAAATCAATCAGATCCAGACTCGGCTAGAAAGCATCGAACAACAGGAACAAGAAATAACTAAAGTCTTGTCAAAAACCGATGATGTAGCAACAGGCTTGAGCAAGCTAGAGAAAAGTCGCCAACGGCTGGCAGAATTAGACCGCTTGCAGCAATACATCTCCCCTTTGTCCAAGCGAAAAAACGATTTGGAAAAACAGATCGATCGCGAGGAAGCCAAACTTTCGGCAAAACTAGAACAACTCCACTATGCAGCGCGGAGGTTAGCCGAAGATATTGAAAAAGTTCCCGAAAAGCGCGATCGCTTGTTAACCGTAGATGCCCAGATCGAAGAGTTAGACAACAAGCGGGTATATCAAAAGCGGGTGGAAGAAAAAGGTACGGAAAGAAAAGAGTTTCGGTTCAAGCTCCAGGAAAATCAACGTATTTACGAAAGACAGTGGCAGGAATTACAGCAAAAGCTACAGATGTTGGCTAATCCCGATGCGGTTTGCCCGTTGTGCGATCGCGAATTAGATGAACATCATCGTCACCAAGTAGTAGGCAAAACCCAACAGCAACAGCAAGAAATCCAGGAACAAATTTGGGTAATCCGCGAACAGCTATCTACTTGTGATCGTGAATTACAGCTATTACGGCAAGAATATCAGGAGATATCAAAAGAGATTTCTAGTTATGATTCTCTACAGCAGCAGTTTGGACAGCTAGAGGCGCAATTAGAAGCTACTGAAGCAGTTTATGAACAGCTGCAAGAAACTCAGGAAGAAAAAGACAGCTTAGAATTATCTCTCCAAAATGGTAACTATGCTCAAGAATTACAGCTAGAAATCGAACAACTGGCACAAGAGTTGCAAACTCTCAACTATGATGAACAAACCCATGCCTTAGTTCGAGGAGAAGTCAACAGCTTACGTTGGGCAGAAATCAAACAGGCAAAAATTGAGGATGCTAAAAAACGTCAGGCAAAATTAGACGAGCAAAAACCCCAGCTATTACAAGAAATCAATGACTTGCAGACAAGATTAGAAAAGCTGCACGTTGATTCGCCAATACAGCAGCAAATCAATTCCATTGAGAGACAAATTCAAGAGTTGGGCTACGATCGCACCACCCACCAAAACCTCCTAACCTCCCTAAGACAGTCTCAAACCTGGCAGTTTAAGTATCAAGAATTACAGAAAGCCCAACAAGAACATCCTCAAGTCCAGGGGAAACTAATCGAACTAGAGCAATTATTACAGGCAAGGCTACAGGATAAGCAAACTAGTGATCAACAACTACAATATCACATCACCCAAAAAGAAACCTTTGCCGATAAACGCCAGGAACTTCAAGCCTTAGATCGGCAAATTCACCAACGCCGTCAACAGCTAGACGAATTAATCTCTCGTAGTGGCAGACTCCAGCAGTCTCTTACCCAGATAGACAATTTAAAAGTTCAGTATCAAGATACGGGAAAACAACTCCAAGAATACGAAAAACAATATCGCATTTATCAGGAACTAACTCAGGCATTTGGTAAAAACGGTATTCAGGCGTTGACCATAGAAAATATTCTGCCTCAGCTAGAAGCCGAAACCAACCAGATTTTAGCGAGATTGACGGGCAATCAATTTCACGTCCAGTTTTTGACCCAAAAAGCCAGTAAGGGAACGTCGAAGAAAAAAACCAAGTTAATTGATACTTTGGATATTGTCATTGCCGATGCTGGCGGTACTCGCCCCTATGAAACCTACTCTGGCGGGGAAGCATTTCGGATCAATTTTTCCGTTAGACTAGCCCTGGCTAAACTATTAGCGCAAAGATCGGGAACATCACTACAAATGCTAATCGTCGATGAAGGCTTTGGTACTCAAGATGCTGAAGGTTGTAATCGCCTAGTCGGCGCGATCAATGCGATCGCTTCGGACTTTGCCTGTATCCTCACCGTAACCCATATGCCCCAGTTTAAAGAAGCTTTTCAAACCAGAATTGAAGTCTATAAAGGTGATAACGGTTCGAGTTTGCAAGTGTCTAATTAAATCGGCAAGAGTTTTAATGAAACCGAAATAGTGCTGAACAAATCATCTAATTTTTAACCGCAACTCCTCGATACATATAACCAATTAGGGAACTACAGAAAATAAAATATCCAAACTTATTCAGAATTCGGAAAGATATCAACAAACCAATGAGGAAGATGCGGTAAACGTTGAATCTGAGATT
The DNA here is from genome assembly GCA_015207195.1 of Pleurocapsales cyanobacterium LEGE 10410. Classification (GTDB taxonomy): domain Bacteria; phylum Cyanobacteriota; class Cyanobacteriia; order Cyanobacteriales; family Xenococcaceae; genus Waterburya. Next base: position 29 of record JADEXJ010000182.1, on the reverse strand, counting down.
CAATTTCTTTCATCTCTTGTTTAGTAAGT
>JADEXJ010000181.1 GCA_015207195.1 Pleurocapsales cyanobacterium LEGE 10410 | reverse complement strand
ATTATAAATTTTCGATTTCCTCCATCTTCATGGTTTTGCTTCAGAACTGAGTGAGCTGCAGAACAAGATCCAGCAAAAAAATCTAAAATAATGTCGTCTTCTTGGACATTTGCTACCTTTATAATTCGTTCCAATAATCTTATCGGCTTAGGACCGTCAAAATAACCTCTATCATCAAAAAGCTTCTTTACCTCCTGCCTTCCTTCTTGATTATGACCGACATCTTCGTGAAGCCATAAAGTAGTTGGAACGATACCATCTTGAATTTCTGAAAGAAACCTTTTAATTCTGGGCACATTATTTCCATTTACACCAAACCAAATCCTATTATCTTCAACTAATTCTTCAAATTTCTCTTTTGATACCCTCCAACATGAACCATGTGATGGATTAACTGTTCTCCCCGAAGGCGTCTCAATTGGGTAATCATATTTCTCAGAATATGTTTTAACTGTTAGATCACCTGAAGCCCAAGCTCCCCTGGGATCATTATCAATATTTTTGTACCTACTATCTTGATCTTCAGTTCTTTCTAATCTACCTGCTTCAAATTTTGAACTGTCTTTAGAATACATGAGAATATAATCATGACTGTCAGATAAAAATTTTGCGTCATTTTTGGGTGAAAATGCTCTTTGCCAAATTATGGTTGAAATAAAATTTTCTTCACCGAATATTTCATCACATACCTTCTTAAGGTTAGCCATTTCATGGTCATCAATCGAAATAAAAATTACTCCATTATCTTTCAGCAAGTTTTTAGCAAGAAATAGCCTCGGATACATCATATTCAGCCACTTGGAATGAAAACGGCCCTCTGTATCTCGATTAGTGGACTGCCAATTACCCTCTGCATCTTTCTGCCCCGTGTATTTCAAATAGGTATCCAGACTCTCAGTGTAATTGTCCGGGTAAATAAATTCGTTACCGGTATTGTAAGGAGGATCTATGTAGATCATTTTCACTTTTCCGAAGTAGCTTTTCTGTAGAAGTTTTAGAACTTCTAAATTGTCTCCTTCAATGAATAGATTCTCTGTATCATCAAAATTTACAGACTCCTCACGATCCGGTTGCAACGTAGCAATACTTGGCTGCTGAATGGTTTTCATGCATTCCGCTTTTCCCGGCCATTGAAGTCCAAACCGTTCTTTACCAGGATCTACCCATTCACCGAGAACCCGTTTTAAATGATCAAAATCTACTTTGTCTTCTCTAAATACTTCTGGGAACAGTTGTTTTAGCTGGTTCTTCTTTTCTTCAGTGATATCCATTGAACGGAGATCGAGTTTTTCTGGGGCTTCTTTGGTCATGTTATTTAGATTTTCTATGTATTGAGATATTCTTTTTAATCAATCATTAATTCTAATTGATTGAACCAGACTTTCATTTCATCCAAGGCTCCATTCTCTTGTAAATGAGTAAGCGTAAGAAGAGGAAGAATTTCAGAATTTACTTTACTTTTTACTCTTCGGTGATAATTCTTTTTATCACCAGAATAATCTTCCCAAGGGGAATCAGGATACAGAGCTTCGTGAACATGTTTGGAGACTATTTCTGGAACGTCATCATGATGATTAAAATCAGGTAGCGAAATATCAATTCCTCGTTCAGCATAGATATGTTCAAATAAATGAGGTGGGATATAGTTTTCGATTTCTAATCTAATTGTCTGTACCGCATAATCATCCCCTTCTCGATTATTAATTTGCTCTACATAATCTGCATATGAAGGATCATCGGAGTCATATAGATGAAACTCTTTTTTGTTAAGGGATTTGAGGTATTGAAGGTCAATGAAGTCTTTCAGGGTACTTCCACCTACTGGGAATACAATAAATCTATCATCGTTATTTAAATCAATCTCTGTTTCTCCATTCCCATGAAATAACTCCGAAACCTTTAATAGAAAGGCAACATCATGCTTACCCTCAACATGGACAATAACTTGAACAGTATTATTGGGATCTGGTAGTACTCCGAGAGATTCCCCAACATCACTTAATATACTATCACCCATACCAACCTTTTTGCCACCATCTTCTTCAAATATATATCTGATTTGTTCGGATTCAATCGTTTGAGCTAATCCTGGTACGTGAGTAGTTAATAGTATCTGTGTATTATCATGCTGTGAAAGGTTTTGAAAACTTTCAATTAACTGTAATTGATGATTTGGATGTTGGGATGTTTCAGGTTCCTCAATTGCATAAATTACACTTTCTGCATTCGAATCCTTCATTCTTCTATCAGCTTCAGCCTGAAAAAATGCTAAAAGAATTAATCTTCTCATACCACTCCCTCGCTTATTAATAGGTATTTCATTATTGCCGAGAAGTTGATATTTGAAAGAAGTTGCCCAGTTAATGTTTTTTGCTGGACTTGGAATCATTTCATCATTTTCTTCCCACTGTGGAGTAAGGTTTTTCATCTTTTTGGAAGTTCTATCTAACATTTCTTTTACTTCGGTTTCAACTTCCTGCTCAATCTGTACTAACTTATTTTCTACTTTTTTAACAGCTTGCCCAATTGCAACTTTTATGGGGTCTTGAACTTCACTATCTCCATCTTTACTGGGTCGATCTGATTGAAATAATGCATAAAATGGAAGATATCCCGCTAAAGACTTCCAAATTTTCTTCCCATACTCATCATCATCCGCACTTACCTGAACTTCACCAAAATCTTCATCTTTTAAGTTGCTTTGCCCCCAAATTGCGTTTCTTAATTCAGCACTGTTTCGTTTGTCAACATCTTCAATATCAATGCTTAGCTGTTCAGCTCTTTTCTTTAATTCTGCTATTTTAAGTGTATGAATATCATGAACCTTATCTTTAGTTGGATAATGAGGGGTAACTATATATGTGCTTTCCTTCGGCTTTTTCTTTGAAGCATCATACTTTTTAATAACATATAATCTTTCATTTCCATCATTATCTTCAAATGACAAGTATTCGTTTTTTAATGAGGTCAGTGAGTTTGAATCTATTGTGAGTTGGGCAGGTAATGAAGAAAAAACACATCCAATTTCTATTTCATAAACTTCATCTGATTTCGCTTCAACATTTAAATCATCCTGATCAATATTTACAGTACTATTATTGAAGAATATTTCCAAAGCTTCTAATACTGATGATTTACCAACGTCATTTCTCCCAATAATAGCTGTCAAATCATCAATCTGAATTCGAAATGTATCCCGATATCCCCTGAAGTTTTTTAAGGTGACTTCTTTTAAAATCATTTGTCTAAATTTTGGTTTTGTTAATTAACATCATTGAATTGTCGCTTGATTCATTAAGAAACTTTCGCTCAAAAAATTAAATTTTATAATACAGATTGATTGGCTCAATCTACTAAGTATCAATTATCTAATGCTTTTGGCGAGCAAGTTTAACTCCGAAAATAGATCATTCCACTCAAAAAAGTAAAGTTTCTTCCATATTACTCATATCCTTGCAGGAGAACATATAAGACCGTCTTACTCATATAATAGCCTCTAAATTCTGGTTAATTTTTTTGTTGTCCATATCCTGCCAACCAGCCTTTAGAGCATTGTACGCCACTGTTTTTGCCCCTAATCTGTGTTTGAACAAAAATTCAATCACAGATGGCCGAACTTTCCCAACCTCATACCGGAGATTTAAAAGAACTGCCTCTTAATGGTCAAAACATTAAAGGAAATGGCAATTCTTCGGCAGGACGCCCTTCAATGGAGTCGTACCTGGGAGGAGAAAAATCCTCTTTTGTAGATGAATCACTGGTTCAACACTATCGAGAACGGTGCAGCCGCTTAGAAGGTGAACTCCACGATTCGGATCGCAAGATTCGCCTTCAGGTAGATGAGATAATGCAACTCAAACGGGAGCTGTCAAAAGATCGAACCGAAACACTTCTTAGCCACCAAAAGGAGATTTCCGATTTAAAAGAGTCTCACCGGCTGGAAATTGAAAGGCTCAAAGAAAATCACCGAAGAGATAGCAGGGAGTTTGAACGCCAGATTATAGATTTGGAAAGACAGGCATTCAAAATGGAACTGGAACATCGTTCCGGCGACCGCACAACCGGCAACCGCATTCTGGATATGCTGGAAGATGTAGCCCCCACTTTATTTGAAAACCTTTCCGGGGTTTTGGGTGGTGCACTAACAGCCCAGGGGCAACCTTCACTATCTGCCCCTACGGAACTTTCATCACAACAGACCGAACAGCTTCGACAAGCATTTGAGCAGGATATGAAGGGTGATGAAGGTGTAGCCAGTGAAGAAATTTCCCCAAATAATCAGGCAAAGACCCCGAATAACGGTGAGGGCGAGGAATCCCCTCACCGCTCTCCTTTTGATGAAGAGGCTATCGGCCTGAACGACTTTTTTGCAAGCAAAACCAACGGCCATCATGAACCGAATATGGAGGGCATGTAATGCAGGAAATGCCAAAACACCGATTTGATTTGCTTTCAATGGCCATGTCCTTCATGGCTGAAAAGAACAAGCGGAATCTCTATCTGAAATACGCACAACGTGTTCACAATCAGATCGCCATCATCGAACAAATTGAACGAAGACCAATGCAGATGGGTGATTGGCTGCAAATGGCGATGACTTTAGGTAAGCAGGCTCTACAGCAGGACATCGGCGCAAGGCAGATTGCAGAGAGCATATATCCCATTCTGGATGGATCAGGGCAACATCTGGCCAAATACGCCAACATCCCGGCTGAGTCTGCTACCAAACTTTTACTCTGGTACACAGGTCTGTCCAAAAAAATCGAACCCGATCTGACCACCCTGTTGATCCAGGTTGTCGCTGAACTTCAAAAGATCAGTGTAAGTACCCGCAACATGAACCCTCAACCGGCATAGCATGAGCAACGTAGCTACCAAAACAATTACCCGGTTTCGGGATGGAATTTATAGTGAAACAGACTCCCCCAAAATGACTGCCATTACCCGTGGTGGACGGTTTGTTGGAGTATTCATCTCCACCGGAGAGCTTTCTAAGCCCGTTGCCAGCAGGCTTCATGACTCGCTTCGACACAATCCACATCATACGGTTTCAGTGTTAACCCGGAAAGTGATTGGTTAATGCAGAGTGGATTCAGCGACATATCACCAACACTATTACCAGCACCCCGACAGCGTTCTGTTAGGGCACGGTCTGTGGTATCTTCCTCGGGAAGAGCCACAGCACCTCTTTCTATAAAAAAGACCCGTTATCCGGGAATTGATGGCGTAATGCAGGCGGCAACGGATCTGGTTGCAAAGTACACCGGAGACGAACGGATACGAAGCCTTGCACTTAACATCACCCATTCTGTACGTAAGCATTCAGCAACCGGCCAGCCCGATCTTCGCAACGTTGATCTGATTGCGGATGCCATCTATAAGTGGATGGTTCGAAACATCAACTATGTTCGTGATCCCTGGAATATTGAGCGAATTCAATCGCCGGATGTGACCATTCGACAGAAAGCCGGAGATTGTGATGATCATGCCATTCTGGGAGCTTCCCTGCTACAAAGCCTTGGCATTCAAACCGGATTCCGGATTGTATCACGAACCGGTAACCATTTTGATCATATCTATGCTGTTTATCAGTCTCCGGCCGGATGGAAGTCATTCGATACCACTGTTCTGAAATATCCGGGTTATGCCTTTGATGAACGACTGATCAAAAAATCCCGACACATCCCCAACCGGCTTCCAGATGGACTTGGATTTGATCCGATCACTGCGGTTGCAGCTATCGCTTCCACGGTAAGCACCGGAATCAGCGCAAAGAATACCCTTTCACAGATATTTGCAGCCGGAGATAAAGATGAACGCCAGCGAAATTATTTGATGCAGCAGGGAGTGAGTTCGGAAGTGATTTCCTATTCGCACACCGAAAACCACATTCTTCAAAGATATGCAGAAACCATTGATGAGCTGGGTAAACCAGCTGTTGATCATCTGAATAGATTTGGCAATCTGCCGGATAGCTTTGTAGCCAGTCAAAGAGCCAAGAACAGTAAACGTAAAATGACCCTGTATATCGGTGTGTTGGCAGGTGGCGTACTGCTGACCGGTGCCGTGATCTGGTCTATAAAACAATGAGAAACCGATGAATAGAAGCAGTTACGTAACCAGTAGCGGTGACCTTGTACTTGAAAACGATCAGGTATTATCCCAACTCCCAACAGCATCCGGTTTAGGTAACTGGGAGGATACCGATCCCTGCCGGTATGCCAATCAAAGTTGTCGGGGAAAACTGTTCGGAGCTTTGAAGAGCTGCCGAAGACAGCGAGAAAGAAGCCAAGCACTTTGCCAGGGACATCAAAAACAGCTTGAACAACAACGGGAGTGGGAACAGCAGCGAGAAGAGATGTTGTCTGCCTTGCAAACCACTGTTACAACAACCGCCCAAAAGCAACAAACGGCCACTTCTGCTATGAAGACCGGCCTCACTATTGGTGGAGTAACACTTGCCGGTGCGGTTTTAGTTTTCGCCTTAAAAAGCAGAAAGAAATCAAAATCATCTAAATAGGAGACCCAGCCATGATTAAAGATACAAGTGGATATGATAGTTTTGACCTGTTAAATCAACAAGCTGCCATTGCTTCCGGTGGGCAGACAACCGTGCGAGAACCGTCTCGGTTTTCCTCAGCCCTCAACAGCATCAATCAATTTTTGACGACCGCTACTCACACTATTGTGACCGTGGATGGAGTGATCAATAAAGATAAGACCAATGCTGTTCAACAACCTCTTTATCCCGGACAACATGCGACTACTGCTACACGGGGCAACTCCATGATGAAGTATCTGGCTATAGCCGGAATTGCTGTTGGCGGTGGTGTTATTGCTATTAAAAGCCTCAAAAAATAGCCATGACTGAAACAGCCAGACAATCACGATACCTGGACGGAACCGTTCCGGGCATGAGAAACCCACGAGTATTCATCTCGGATGACCGTATGTATATCCAGCCGGATATTGATGTAGCTGAAATGGGTGAAGGTGCTACCATTGAAGATGACAGCAAGAGTATTTGCCAGAGAATGAACGGTGATGGTGATCTGGGAATCGTGAGCTGGCTGAAGAGAAACCGCAACACCATACTAACCGGCCTTGCCATCTATGGTGGGTATCGAATTATGAGGAGGTAACCAGTGAACGGACAATCATCTTACGCATCTCCCGGCCTTGGCGAATCCCGAATTGTTGGCAATGTGATTGCTTCAGATAAAGCCGAACTGCGAATCATTGGCCGGAATCCACAGCGTGGTATTCCGAGGGAAGGTGTACCGTTTTCTCTCGATATCGAAATTGAAACGTTCCGCAACTGGGCTACCGTATTCTTTCTGCCATTTCTGGCAAGTTGGGGAGCCTGCCCGGATGCCCTTGTCGTTGTTCGATCTGCTGATAATGGACGTGTTTGGGGAGTACAACGAATGAGAACATCCATGTGGGAAAACTGCCGTGGACAGGCACGGTTGGTTTTTGACAAGGATTTTCGACCGGATGCTAATCACAGAATTGTTTTTGAGCTTTATCCAGATGGTGTAGATGTCAACAATTTGCAAGATAAAGACCGTATTGAACGCTCCATGCCTATGACATTGGATTTGGGAGTGGAAGATGGCCAACAGTCAGGAATTTACGCACCACCAACCCGATCCTGGTATGAGCTACCAACAATGAAGGCCGGATCTGCTTTAGGTGAAGTGAACACCATGCTAAAGCGTGTGATCGTAATTGCCGGAGTTGGAGCTGGATTTTATTTCATGGCACCGTTGCTTCCCGGATTTCGGGATGGACTTAAAGAGTTGACAGCTAAACGGAGCGCTAAATGAAAGAACTGATTCAGGGACGAGATTATGAAGTTGTGGATGAAGGACTGGGAAGCATTGCTGACTACCTGGAACGAACATCAAGAAATGCCTTTCTGCATTTTGCGAGCTTGATTAACAGTGCTACCAGTGGACGCAGAGGTAAGTACGCCACAATTGCCCTAAATATGGCAAACGTAACGACCAACAAAGAAGAATTCAGCAGAATTTACGAACAGAACAGCGATGTGATTGATGACTATTTCGAATACGTAGATGTAATTGCATTGTCAAAAAAACTGGAAGTGGATCAGATGGTAGCAAGCAACGCACCCAAAGCCATTCTGAAAACAGGCGGACTCTTAGCAGCCGGAATTGTTCTCGGTGTAGCAGGACTAAAACTATACAATCGAAAAAAATAGAACATGACGTTACGCAAAGGTGATAAAGGACAGGAAGTAATGCTACTTCAAGCGGCTCTTCAGGATGGTGGCTTTAGACTTCCTCAATATGGAGTTGACGGAATATTTGGCAATGAAACCGAATCTGCCGTTAAACAGGCTCAAGATCTGTTCTTGATGGAGCCTACCGGTATCGCTGATCAAAAACTTTTTAACGTTTTGGGAATTGAGAATATCACATCTCCCACATTTCGAAATAATAAAATCAGTAAGCCCTCCATGAAACAATGGGTAATGGCTGGAATTCTGGTTGGAGCGCTGGCATTTGCAGCTCAAAAAATGAGGGGGTAGTATAAATGGATCAATTGAATACCCTCAGCGCAAGGGAACTGTCAAACCTGAATATTCAGGGAATTAAAGTATCGCAACCTTATGGCACTCTTTTAGGAGAGCCGGAAAGAAATGCAGTGATCTTCATTTGGGGTGAGAAAGGGGCAGGAAAATCAACATTCAGTCTGGGACTTGCCAATGCGTTGGCTGACCACGGAAGAGTAGAATACATTCCGGCTGAAGAGCACTTCGGAAAAACGCTGGTGGATCGAGTGAAGAGGCTCAATGCAACTCATAAAAATCTAAATTTCACTAAGTGGAAATCTCTTGAAGCCCTAAAGGATACCCTTAGAACCAACAAAGCATCATTTTGCGTACTGGATTCGATTACTGTTATTGAAGCCAATGATAAGGCTACCGTGGAGCTGGCTCAGTGGTGCCGGGAAAACAATATCAGTTTTATCATGGTAGCCCATGCCACCAAAGATGGTAAGTATAAGGGCAATACCAGCATTGCTCATGAATGTGATATTGAGATCAAAGTCACCAAAGATGGAACTGCTGAAGCAGAAAAGAATCGATACAGAACTCTAACAGCAATAGATGTTCCATTTACCGCAAAGGACGTCAAACGAGGAAAGACACGTTCAAATCCGGGGGATCTAAAAGCTCAGGTAATAAAAAATCTGGACTGGCTGGAAGAAAACTACTCCGGGTACCATTCCGATAATAATGTTCATTTCGCCGATCAGGTATTAAGGGCAGTGGATGGGGAAATGAGCGTGGATGATGAAGAAGAGTTTTTGCAGACTCTTAATCTTGATAGTGTTGTTGAAATCGATGGCGTAGAACCTGAAGAGCTTTTAGAGATGGCCAACAGGGATCTCGAAAACCTCATTGAACAAGTAAAATTATTACGGTCTAATCCGGTTGAAGTACCTTTTCGAATCACGTTAGCTGAAATCGACAAACTGCACAAGATTCGATCCTGGAAACGTGCCAACTCCATGTTTGGCTCAAAAATGCCTTGCTATACAAAAGCTCATTCCGGTGAATCCGAATCCGCTCATTTGAGTATTCGATACACCCCGGACTACAACAATAAGAAGTATGTATTGGAGCTTTTGTTGGATGGACGATTAGAAAAACAGATATGTACTGAAGGTTCAAAAGGTGGCTTCAAAGCCTCATGGAAGCAACTTGTAAAAGAGTACGGACAATTGGAAATCGTGATCTATGCACAAGATCATGCGAAGAAAGTACTCGGAGCTAAAGAGTATAAACGTCAGGAGCGCAAGTACAAGAAAGCCCAAAAAACAGGAACAGATTGTCCACCGGATCAGGCTTCCAAAACCACTGAAAAGCTTACTGATAAAATTAAGCGGTATAACCTGCCTGAAGTCCATTCAGACTACTTTGACTTTCCAAACGGAACGCAGCTTGTTCCTTTGAATAAACTGGTTTCCAAGAAAAAGAACCCTGAAAAGAGCATCGAAAATGCTCTGGGTTTTATGAAGCGTGCAGCAAGCGGAGATCAGAAAAAGCGGGCACCTATTCAGGTGCAACAAGAGGGTGATCAGTACATCATCAAAGATGGGAATGCCACAACCGAAGTAGCCAAGCGATCCGGTTGGAAAAAGATTCCTGTCGCCGTTGTGTCCAGCCAGGTAAAATCGAAAAAGAAACCGGCCAAACGTAAAAAGCCCTCTAAACCAACCAAAGGGATCGATATTGAAGCGGCTCGAAAAAGTCAGAACAAATTGGATGCATTCTTAGAAAAGGTGTTAAGCTGATATGTCGCAAGTGAAAAACATAGTGAACAAACAGCGACAAAATCCTGAGATGGATGATATCGATACGCTATACGATGAGCTTCAGGATCGATTGATGGGGTATCCGGATTCCTTACAGGATACCTACCAGAGATACCACACCGATGAAGACATTGCTTTTGCCGAATCAGTGATGACAATGATCGACGGGGAGATGAACCTGTATGAAAAAGAAACCTTTTATGATACCCATGATCTATGGGGGCTGGATGAAGTAGGTATCCTGAAAAAGGCGTTGGCAATTGTTGGGGAAATCGAACGTGATGTTAAAGCCGGTCGGAAAAATCCGGCCAGAGTAAAAACGAATATCGATGACATTCAGGAGCTTCACCAGGATGACTTTGATCACTGGCTGGGCGATTGGGATGGTGATGGGATTGCCAACATTGATGATCCCAACCCACTGATTCCGGGCGATACGGTTCCCATTGATAGCGCAGAACTTACCCCACAGATCAAATCTCTGATTGAGCAGAAGAACGCCTACGTTCCGGCTCTTAAATCAGTCATGAAAAAACTGATTGATAACGGCCTGCCTATCATGGTAAAAGGCCGAATCAAAACCATGTATTCCACCCTTGGAAAGCTGATCCGTAAGCGATTTCCATTTACGGTAAAAGTGGCCGAGAAGGAAGGCGAACCATACACGACTGGTTTGACCGATATTGCAGGGTGTATGGCTGTAGTAGATTCACAGGAAAAAGTAGACCAGATTGTGAAGCGGATACTCGCCGGAGAGCTTGGCCAGGTGTGGGAGCATGAAGACAAGTATGAGCATCCGGCAGACGGATACCGGGCACACCATTTTATCCTGGTAGTGGATGAGAAAACACCTGTAGAGATTCAGGTGAAGACAAAACGCATGTCGATGATCTCTGCGGCTTCCCACTATCCCTACAAAAATGGAAATCTAAACGCAGAGCTGCTGCTGGAATTGACCGATCTGGCTTGGAAAGCAGACAAAGGAGATGAAAAAGCCGGGGAAGCATTGGAACCGTATCTGTCTGATCTTGACCGGTTGCAGGAGGATCTTACCATTCGTGAAAATCCAACCGATGAAGTTTCCGAGCTTCAGGACTCTTTCAGGGAAACCATAAAGAAACTGGCACTGGCATTTTCCCTTGGCAAGTTTCCAGAAGAGCACAGGACTGAAGCGCTTGAACTATTT